>JBBTDR010000099.1:0-1157 GCA_038042665.1 Nitrospinota bacterium | reverse complement strand
CCCGCGGCCAGTTCCTCGCCCACCACGCAGCGCGTGATGATGTCGGCGCTGATGCCGCCGTCCTCGGGGCCCAGGGTGAGGGTGCGCAGGCCCAGCTTGTCGGCCTTGCGCAGGAGCTCCCACGAGAAGCCCTTCTTGGGGTCCGGCTCCCGGTCGAGCTGCGCCCGCACGGGGACGACCTCCTCCTTCACGAACTTGCGGGCCATGTCGCGAAGCATGAGCTGCTGGTCGGTGAGGCGGAAGTCAACCATGGGGAGCCCCTTCTGTCAGTGGGGAGAGAGAACGGGAGAAGGGACAATAAGAAACTATTGCCCTACGTGCAAGCGCATCCCTCCCCCATCCCGGGGGCGTCTCCCGGCGAGGGGAAGAGGGGCGGCCTTAGTGCTTGCCGTTGAGCCTCCCCATGGCCCGCAGCACGGCCTCGGGCGTGGCCGGGAGGTCGGTGATGCGGGCGCCCACGGCGTCGTAGATGGCGTTCAGGACGGCGGGGGTGGTGGGGTTCAGCGCGGGCTCGGCCACGCCCTTGGCGCCGAAGGGCCCGGAGGGCTCCTCGGTCTCGACGATGATGGGCTTCATCCGGTCCGGGACGTCCATCGAGGTGGGGATGAGGTAGTCCTCCAGGTTAGGGTTCTGGGCGACGCCGTCCTTGTAGACCACGCGCTCCATCATCCCGAAGCCGTAGCCCTGGAGGGAGCCGCCCTCGATCTGGCCCTCGACGTTCATCGGGTTCACCGCCTGGCCCACGTCGTGGGCGGCGGCGAGCTGGAGGACGCGGTACTCGCCCGTCTCCACGTCCACCTCGACCTCGGCGGCGTGGGTGGCGAAGACGTAGCAGTCGTAGGGCTTGCCTTGGCCGGTCGTCTTGTCGAGGTGGAGGTTGGGCGGGTTGTAGGCGCCCTCGGCCACGGGCATCTCGCCGTCGCGGTGGCACTTGAGGGCCACCTCGGCCAGGGTGCGGCGGCGGTCCGGCGCGCCCCGGACGGCGATCTGGCCGTCGGCGATCTCGATGTCCTCCTCGGAGACCTCGAGCATCTGGGCCCCCTTGCGCAGGAGGACGCCCTTCGCCTTCGCGACGGCCCGGCGGACGGCGTTGCCCCCGATGTGGGTGACGCGGCTGGCGACCGAGCCCAGGTCCAGGGGGGCGGCGTCGGTGTCGC
>JBBTDR010000098.1:0-1031 GCA_038042665.1 Nitrospinota bacterium | reverse complement strand
CCGGCTACGCCTTCGGCGGGGCCAACCGCTACGACGAGGCGGTGCGCGACATGATCGGGAAGCTCCTCGAGCCGATCCCCCCCTACAAGCCCTGAGGGCGGCGGGATGAGGGGCCGCTCCGCGCTCGCCGTCTGCGCCGGGTTCCTGTTCTGGATCGGCTTCGCCTACTTCTACTACGCGCGGGACATCCTCGGGGCGGCCGCCCTCTGCCTCCTCTTCGTGGCGGCCGCCGCGCTCCGCGGGTTCTTCCTTCGCGCCCGCCGCCGCCCCCCGCGCCCGCCCCGGCCGGCGTCGGACCTGCCCAGGTACAAATTCGACGACGTGAAGCCGAAGGACTTCGAGTGAGCGCGCCCGCCCGGGCCGCCCTGGCCCTCATGCTCTGGCTGGCCGGCTGCGGCGGCGCCCGCCGGGAGCCCTCCCTGCCCGCGCCCCCCGCCGGGGTGACCCGGGACGAGGCGCCCATGGTCCTCGTCCCGGCGGGGCCCTTCCTGCGGGGAGCCCGCGAGCCCTCGGGGCGGGAGAAGGACGACGTCCCCGCCCGCACCCTCCACCTGGACGCCTTCCATCTCGACCGCTTCGAGGTCTCGAACGGGGCCTACGCCCGCTTCGTCGAGGCCACCGGCCGCCGCCCCCCCGCGTGGGAGCCCCCGATCTCCCGGCGCGAGGAGCCGGCGGGCGACTGGAGCCGCTTCGCCTGGGAGGGGGGCCGCCCCTCGCCCGGCGCCTCGGACCTCCCGGTCACCCTCGTGAGCTGGTTCGACGCCGAGGCCTACTGCGCCTGGGCGGGCAAGCGGCTCCCCACCGAGGCCGAGTGGGAGAAGGCCGCCCGGGGGGCGGAGGGGAGGACCTATCCCTGGGGGGGCGAGCCCCCCGAGGGGCGGGCGAACTTCGGCGGGGCCCACCCCGGCCCCCTGCCGCCCGGCTCCTTCCCGGGCGGGGCCAGCCCCTACGGCGTGATGGACCTGGCGGGCAACGTGGCCGAGTGGGTGGCGGACTACTACGGGCGCGGCTACTACGCCGGGGCCCCGGAC
>JBBTDR010000097.1:0-2644 GCA_038042665.1 Nitrospinota bacterium | reverse complement strand
CTCCGGCATGAAGGGCGAGATCGTCGTCCACACGCCGGAGGGCTATCAGGCCTGGATGCAGCAGACCTGGGCCGCCCCGGCCGCGCAGCGGTAGCGCCCGCGCGACTTCGAGGAGGCGCCCCCGCGCCGCCGCCCCGGCCGGGCGGACGGGGACGCCCTTCCACCCAAGGACGAGAGAGGGAAGCGCCCAAGCCATGAGCGACGCGACGGCAGGCCACGGCCACGACGGCCATCATGAAGGCGGGTTCTGGACGACCTACGTCTTCTCCACCGACCACAAGATGATCGCCCGCCAGTTCCTGTGGCTGGGGCTCATCATGATGGTGCTGGGCGGCGTGATGGCCCTCATGTTCCGCTGGCAGCTCGCCTGGCCCGAGACGCCGGTGTGGGGCTTCGGCTGGGTGTCCGGGGAGAGCAACAGCATGCCCACGGGCATCATCACCCCGAGCTTCTACAACATGCTGGTCACCATGCACGCCACCATCATGGTGTTCCTGGTGGTCATGCCCATCCTGGTGGGGTGCTTCGGGAACTTCCTCATCCCCCTCATGATCGGGGCGCGCGACATGGCCTTCCCCACCCTCAACATGCTCTCCTTCTGGGCGGCCGTGCTGGGCGGGGCGATCATGATGGCGGGCTTCCTCGCCGAGGGGGGGCACGCCGCCGCCGGGTGGACCTCCTACGCCCCTCTCGCCAGCGTGGAGAAGTTCACGGGCGTGGGCTGGGGCCAGAACCTCTGGTGCGTCAGCCTCTTCATCCTGAGCCTCTCCTCGCTGATGGGCTCGGTCAACTACATCACCACCGTGATCAACATGCGCACCCGGGGCATGACCTGGTTCCGCATGCCGCTGGCCGTGTGGTCGCTCTTCGTGACGGCGACCCTGGGCCTCCTCGCCCTGCCGGTCCTCGGCTCGGCGGTGGCCCTGATGTTCTTCGACCGGGTGTTCGGCACCACCTTCTTCAACCCGGCCCAGGGGGGCGAGCCCCTGCTGTGGCAGCACCTGTTCTGGTACTTCGGGCACCCCGAGGTGTACATCCTCATCCTGCCCGGCATGGGCATCGCCTCGGACCTCCTGAGCGTCTTCAGCCGCAAGCCCATCTTCGGCTACCGGGCGATGGTCTACTCCATGTGCGCCATCGCCTTCCTCTCCTGGGTCGTGTGGGGCCACCACATGTTCCAGTCGGGGATGAGCCCCTACCTGGGCTCGGCCTTCATGATGACGACCCTGGCCATCGCCATCCCCTCGGCCATCAAGACTTTCAACTGGCTGGGCACCCTGTGGGGCGGCTCCATCCGCTTCACCGTGCCCATGCTCCACGCCCTCTCGTTCGTCATCCTGTTCGTGATCGGGGGCCTGAGCGGCATCTTCATGGCCTCGAACGTGGTGGACATCTACATCCACGACACCTACTTCATCGTGGCCCACTTCCACTACGTGATCTTCGGCGGCAGCATGTTCGCCATCTTCGGCGGGGTCCACTACTGGTTCCCCAAGATGTTCAACAAGCACATGGACGAGGCCCTGGGGAAGGTGCACTTCTGGCTGACCTTCATCTTCTTCAACCTGGCCTTCTTCCCCATGCACATCCTCGGGGTGGGCGGCCACATGCGCCGCATCTACAACCCCATGCAGTACGACTTCCTGAAGGACATGCAGCCCCTCAACGTGCTCATCACCCTGGGCGCCCTGGGCCTGGGGCTCGCCCAGATCCCCTTCGCGCTCAACTTCCTCGCGAGCGTCTTCCGCTGGAACGCCCCGTGGTTCCGCCGCGTGACCCAGGCCGCCGCCGCCTTCGTGTGCGGCTTCATCGCCTACCGCACGGCGGCCGTGGCCCTCGAGGGCCTGATGAGCGGCAGGCCCGCCACGGCGGCGGGCCGCACGATCGCGGGGATCGTCTTCGCCGCCGTCTTCGCGCTGGTCTTCCGCTACCTCGCGCGGAACATGGGGGCGCTGGGCCAGGCCGCCGCCCAGAACCCCTGGGAGGCGAGCACCCTCGAGTGGGTGGCGCCCACCCCCGCCCCCCACGGGAACTTCGGGCCCGCCCTGCCGGTGGTCCAGCGCGGGCCCTACGAGTACAGCGCCCCCGGCGAGAGCGCGGACTGGGCGCCCCAGACGAGGCCCCTGCCGGCGCGGGCGGCCGCTTCGCCGCACTAGCCGCCGGAACCGGAGGAGCGCCCATGCCGCGCCTCGGCCCCATCCCCTCCGGGGGAGGAGGATGGCCGCACCGCCTGGCCCTGCTCACCTGCGGCGCCACCCTCGTCCTCATCGTGGCCGGGGCGCTGGTGACGAGCCTGGGCGCGGGCCTCGCCGTGCCGGATTGGCCCACCACCTTCGGCCACAACATGTTCGCCTACCCGCTGTCCGGGATGGCGGGCGGCGTGCTCGTGGAGCATTCCCACCGCCTGCTCGGTTCCGCGGTGGGCATCCTCACCATCTTCACCTCAGGCCTCCTCCTTTGGCGGGACGAGCGCCGGTGGGTGCGCGCGCTCGGCGTGGCCGCCCTCGCGCTGGTGATCCTCCAAGGCGTGCTCGGGGGGATGCGGGTGGTCCTCATCAAGCTCAACCTGGCGGTCGTCCACGCCTGCGCGGCCCAGCTCTTCTTCGGCCTCATGGCGTGCATCGCCCTCTTCACCTCCCGGGCC
>JBBTDR010000096.1:0-10007 GCA_038042665.1 Nitrospinota bacterium | reverse complement strand
CGAGCATCGCCGGGAGGTGTTGTTCAAGGAAGCGCTGCTTTTCCTGGAGGGCTAGGCGAGGGCCGCCGCCCGCCGCGGATTGGGACGGACCCGCCTTCGGTGGTTTATAATTCCCGGCCGCACGGAAGCCCGGAGGCAGGGATCCGGCTCCTCACTTTCCAAGGAGCTCCCATGCGATACCGCGTGTTTGGCCGCACCGGCCTGAGGGTGAGCGAGATCAGCCTGGGGACCTCGCAGACGTTCCGGCAGGCGGCGAGGGAGGACGAGGGCCGATGCGCGCGCATCGTCCATGAGGCCCTGGACCGGGGGGTCAACTTCTTCGATACGGCGCCGAGCTACTGGGAGGCGGAACAGGCCTTGGGGCGCGCGCTGAAGGGCCGGCGCCACGAGGCGCTCCTCGCCACCAAGGTCCGGGAGGAGGACGCGGCGTCCGCCCGGCGGAGCATCGAGCGTTCTTTCACGCATTTGCAGACCGACGTGATCGACCTGCTTCAGATCCACTCCATGGCAGGCTGGCGGGAAGTGACCCCGGCAATCCAGGAGTACCAGCGCCAGGGCCGGGTGCGCTTCATCGGCCTGACGGAGAGCGATCCCGGGAACTATGCCGAGCTCATCGAGGCGATGCGGACGGGGGCCTACGATACCATCCAGATTCTCTATTCGCTCGCGGAGCATTCGTGCCTCGATGTGATGTTCCCCCTCGCCCAGAAGATGGGCATCGGCGTGATCGCTCTCCGGACGATCCTCAACCTCCTGGCGGATCGGGTCCCCCTCAACCCCAACGCTCCCCCGGAGACGGGGTGGAAGCCCAAGGAGGAGGGGGCGCGGGAGAAGCTGCGGGAGGGAATCGAGCGGGGGCGATCCGAACACCTGGAGCCATACGGGGTGAAGACGCCTGGCCAGGCGCTCCTGAAATATGTGCTGGGCCATCCGGCGGTCTCGACCATCATCGTGGCCACGGGCAAGGTGGAACGCATCGCGGAGAACGCGGCCGCCTCGGACGGCTGTCCCCTGCCGGCCAGATCCCGGAGATGGCTGGAGGGCCTGCTCGCCTAGCCGGCGGAATCCGCGTCGCCGCGGCTTGGTCATTCCGGTTTCTATGGGAGGAGAAGTCGCATGGCGATCGATCCCCACGCCCACATGATCCCGGCTTCCTGGATTGAGGACATCCGCGCGGGCCGGCTGGGCTCGGCCGTTTCCATCGTTCCCGGGGACGGGACGGAGCAGTTCGTCACGAAGTTCACCGTCCTGGGGCAGGAGCGGACCAACGCCTACCCGTTGCCGAAGGAAACGTACGATCTGGACATGCGGCTGAACGACATGAAGCGGATGGGGGTGGAGCGGCAGATACTCTCGGTCGTTCCCACCTTCATGTTCTACAGCCTGGACGCCCGTTTGAGCCTGGAGGCCGCTGTCTCGATCAACGATGCGCTCCTGGATTTGACGCGGAAACATCCCGGCGCGTTCTCGTGCATGGCCACGGCGCCCTTGCAGGATCCCCCCGCGGCGGCGAGGGAGCTTGAGCGCGCCGTGAAAAAAGGGCATGTCGGGGTTCAGATCGGTGCGAACGTCTCGGGGAAGAATCTCGACGATCCTTCCCTCGACGCTTTCTGGGCCAAGGTGGTGGAGCTGGACGTCCCGGTTTTCATCCACCCGGCGGGAGCGCGGGGCTTCGAGGACCGCCTCGGGAAGTATTATCTCTCCAACTTCATCGGGAATCCCCTGGACACCACGGTCGCGGTGGCGTGCCTCATCTTCGGCGGGGTGCTGGACCGCTTTCCCTCGCTGAAGTTCCTGCTCTCCCACGCGGGCGGCTTCACTCCCTGGATCCGGGGGCGGTGGCAGCACGGCTATGGGGAGCGGAAGGAGCCCAAGGTGTACGGGGCGAAGGATCCCGAGCAATATTTCGGGAAATTCTATTACGACACCATCATCCACAACCCGGACTGCCTGGAGTTCGCGGCCAGGACCATCGGGGCCGGCAACGTCGTTTACGGGACGGATTACCCGTTCGACATGGGCGACCTCTGCCCGGCCCGGGAGATACCGGGGCTCTCGCGGCTATCTTCCGCGGATCAGGAGAAAATCCTCACGGGCAACGCCCGCAAGCTCTACAAGCTTTGAAAAAACGGGGCGGAGGGACACCCGTCCCTCCGCCCGAGGCATGCGCCGCCGGTCCTGCTTCGCCCGGTGCGAATCGGGACCGGCGGTTGTTTTCCCGCCTCCCTTACTCCTTAACGGCCGGCAGGTCCTTGAACCATTCGGGATGCCGCTCCATGGTCCGCTTGACGAAGCTCGCGTCGTAGTACTTCTCCGGGTCGAAGGGGGCCTTCATCTTCTTCTGTTCGATGAGCTGTTCCACGGTCTTCCGGAACACGATGTAGGTGTTCTTGCCCAGGCGGGGGTCGAAGCTGGCGTACTTGAACGTCCGCTTGACGATGTCCCGCTCGAGGCCCCGGATGTAGCGGGAGGCGATGACGCTGATCTCATCGAGGTTCTTGGGGTCCCTCAGCCAGAAGGCGGTCTCCGAGAGGGCGTCCACCAGCCGCTGGGTGGCGTCGCGGTCCTTGTAGACCCGATCCGGCAACCCGTGGACCGAAGAGCAGAAGCAGACGAAGCCGCCCCCCCGCTGAAGGAGCCTCGCTCCCTTCACCTTGTCGAGCATCATGGTGATCTGGGGCTCGAACATGGCCATGGCGTGCACCCCGCCGGTGTCGAATAGGCCCACCGGAGTGGCCAGGGGAACGTTGATCCGCTGGACGGCTGAGAGTGGAATGCTATTCTTCTTCAGGACTTCCTGGAGATACAGTTCGTTCGTCCCGCCAAAGGTGACCCCGACCGTCTTTCCCGCGAGGTCCGCCAAGGAGTTGATCCCCGAGTCGGGCCGGACCACGATGGCCATCACCTCGTCGTCGGTAGTCTTGACGTATGCAGAGCCGGTGAAAGCCGAGACGGCGCGCGCCGTCAGGCCGCGTTCCAGGGCCACCGGGAGGTTGGATATGGCCGCGACGCTGAAGTCCACCTGCCCCACGTCCAACGCCTTGCTCATTTCGGCGCCGGTCGCGTAGAGCTCCAGTTTGGGGTCGAAGCCACGCCTGGCCAGGAAACCCTTGTCGACCGCCGCGTAGAAGAGCATGTTGCCGATGTTGACCGCGGCGGCCAGCCTGATGAGGGTGGGCGGGGCCGCATCGGCGCCCAGGGCCATCCCCAGCAGGATGACGGCCGCGCCTGACAGACTTGACAGCTTGCGCATGACCTTGTCCTCCCCAGTAAGCGCCGCAGCGCACAAGGCGCGCCCCGCCGCCGAAGCGGGAGGCCCGGTGAAGCCGCTTGCGTCAATGAGCGGATTATATGGGAAAGCGGCGCGAAACCAAAATGCGGGCGAGCGGGGCTTCCGAGGCCGCGTTGACGGGCGCCGGGTTTGCTCCTAATTTTCCTGTCCTGCCGCCGGAGAAAGGCGCGGACAGTTTCGGACTGAGGGGAGGAGTGGCGATGGCCGTGGTTGTGCGGAACCAGAATCAAAGCCCGGATTTGGTGTACGAGCCCGGTTTTGAGATGCATTACGGGCTCACCGAGGAGAGCTGCGGCGTCAGGACCGTCACCCTCTACCGCACCATCTTCCCGCCGGCCAAGAAGAGCAGGCCCCACTACCACACCAACGGGGATCTTGTCTGGTACCACCTCTCGGGCCCGAGGGCGCTCTGGTATATCGGCAAAGAGAGGAAGGAGTTCACCACCGGACCGGGCGATTTCGTCTCCATCCCCCGCGGGGAGATTCACTCGACCGTGAATACCTCGGATGCCGAGCCCATCCACGGCGTGGGGGGGTACGGCGGGTGCGGCGGGCCCTATCAGAGCGGAAAGGTATTCGTGGACTGAGACGCCCTCCGTCCGGCGCCAGGAAGGCGCTCGGAGGCTGGGGCGTGCGGCTCCCCCGCCCCTTCGCGCTCTTGGGCGGATCGCAGGGAAGATCGTTGAAGACGGCCCTGCCGGTCACCGGCCGGTGAAGTTCGGCTTCCGCTTCTCCATGAAGGCCGTCCGCCCCTCCACATAGTCCTGGCTCTCGAAGCATGTCTTGGTGAGGCGGTCGAGCGCCGCCATGTCGCGGCCGGATGGATCCTTGAGGACTGCTCCGATGGTGAGCTTCGCCGCCCGGATCGAGAGAGGGGCGTTCCCGGCAATCGTGCCCGCGATTTCGCGGACCGTGGCTTCGAGCTGGCCCGCGGGCACCACCCGGTTGACGAGGCCGATGCGCAGGGCCTCCTCGGCGGGGAGGCGCCTGGCGGAGAACAACATCTCCTTGGCGTGGGAGGGGCCGACCAGCGCCACCAGCTGGTTCATCGCCTCGAAGCCGTAGGCGATGCCCAGCCGGGCGGCGGGCACCCCGAAGTGGGAGTCCTCCGAAGCGATCCGGATGTCGGCGTTGAGGGCGACGGTCAAGCCGCCCCCCAGGCAGTATCCCCGGATCATGGCGATGAGGGGTTTTTCGAGATCGGCCAGCCGCCGCCGGCACCTGCCCACGGTGTCTGAGTAGTGCTCGACCTGCTCCTTCCCGCTGCGCTTTTCGCCGAACTGCGAGATGTCGGCCCCCGAGACGAACGCCTTGTCCCCGGCCCCTTTCATGACGACGACCCGCACGCCGTCGTCCTGGCTGAAGGCGTCGATGATCTCGGCGATGGCCTCCCACATCTCGAGGGAGAGGGCGTTGCGCCGCTCGGGTTGGTTGAAGGTCATCCAGCCGATGCCGTCCTCGACCTCGGCGAGCATCTTTTCCGTTTTGAGCTGCATCGATCCACCTCGCTGGAAGGGGCCGCCGCAGGGCAGGCCGCGTCACACCACGCCACGTTCCCGCAACCGCTGTATCTCTTCCGGTCCGTATCCGATCGACTGGAGAATCTCCCCGGTGTGTTCCCCCAGCTCGGGGGTGGCGAACCGCATCCGCTGGGGGGTCCGGCTCAGCTTCATGGCCTGCCCGACCACCCTCACGCGGCCCAACTTGGGATGGGAAATCTCGGGAGCCATTCCCAGCGTCTGGACCTGGGGGTCGGCGAAGGTCTGGTCAACCATGTGCACGGGCCCGCAGGGGATACCCTCTTTGTTCAAGAGATCGATCCACTCCGCGTTGGTTTTCTTCCGGGTGTGCCGGCTGATCAGGTCGTTCAATTTGTCGCGGTTCTTCACGCGCCCCGCGGGTTCGGCGTAGTCGGGGTGTTCGGCCAACTCCGGCGCGCCGAGGGCGCGGACGAGCCGCTTCCAGATGCGCTGGGCGCCCGACTGGATGTTGAGCAGGCCGTCCGCGGTCTCGAACAGGCCGGTGGGGATCAAGGTGGGATGGTTGTTCCCCGCTTGCTTGGGCACCTCGCCCTTGATGAGGTAGCGGGCGGCCTGGAGGTCCATCATCTGGATGTTCGCCTCCAGCAGGGAGGTGTGGACCCATTGCCCTTCGCCCGAAGTCTCGCGCTCCAAGAGGGCGAGCAGGATGCCCTGGGCGAGCATCATGCCGGCGCTGAGGTCCGCGAGGGGGATCCCCACGCGCATGGGCCCTCTTCCGGGCTCGCCCGTCACCGACATCAAGCCGCTGAGCCCCTGGGCGATCTGGTCCAGGCCCGGACGCTCGGCATAGGGGCCTGCCTGGCCGAACCCCGAGATGCTCCCGTACACGATCCGGGGGTTCACCTTCCGCACGCTCTCATAGTCGACCCCGAGCCGGTGTTTCACCCGGGGGCGGTAGTTCTCGACGACGACGTCCGCGCCCTTCGCCAGCTCGTAGAAAATCTTCTTGCCTTCCTCGGCCTTGAGGTTGAGGGTCAGGCAGCGCTTGTTGCGGTGGAGGTTGAGGGACTCGTAGCCGTGGCGGTCCCCGCCCAGGAGCCCCTCGGCGCCCGAGGAGGGGGGCTGCTCGATCCGGATGACGTCGGCGCCCCAGTCGGCGAGCTGGCGGACCGCGGTGGGGCCGGACCGCGCTTGGGTCAGGTCGAGTACCTTGAAGCGGGAGAGGGGCATATCGGACACTTTTGGCCTTCCATTCTCGGGAGCGTGATGGGGGTGTGGTTCCGCGTTCTCCACATTTTTCGACCGGTATGGGCCACTGTATCAGAATCCCCCCGCTCTCCGGTAATCATGGGCCGCCCGGAGCGTTCCTGCCCCAGAGATGATTGAAAATCCTTTGATTTGGCTTGGTCCGCCGGGTCTAGGGGGAGTTGGCCCGGGGGTGGGGAGGCGGGAGCGCTTCCCTCCCGCCGGCGGCGAAGGCCGGTCGCTGTGGACAGGGGAAGGGGTGGGGCTCTAGAGTAGGCCCAACTTTTCGCCGTCATCGAAACCCAACGAGTGCCGAGAGACCCGAACCTTCAGGGGGACGCATGGAGACCTTCAAGAGCGAAGTGCGGGATGGGATGCGGATTGACTGGGACGTGCCCATCAAGATGGACGACGGCCTCGTCCTGCGCTGCGATGTCTACCGGCCCGACGCCAAGGGCAAGTTTGCCGTCATCTTGTCCTACGGCCCTTACGCCAAGTGGCTGCATTTTCAGGATGGCTACCCCGCCCAATGGAAGGTGCTGAAGGAGAAGCACCCGCTGTCGCTCTCCGGTTCCTCGAACAAGTACCAGAACTGGGAGCTGGTGGACCCCGAGAAATGGGTGCCGGACGGCTACGCCTGCGTGCGCGTGGACTCGCGCGGGGCGGGCCGCTCCCCCGGTTTCATGGATATGTGGTCGCCCCGCGAGACGAAGGATTTCCACGACTGCATCGAGTGGGCGGCCAAGCAGCCCTGGAGCAACGGCAAGATCGGGCTGAACGGGATCTCCTATTACGGGATGAACCAGTGGCACGTGGCCACCCTCCAGCCGCCCCACCTGGCGGCCATGTGCGTGTGGGAGGGGGCGGCCGACCTCTACCGCGACTTCGCCTACCACGGGGGCATCTATTGCCAGTTCGGCGATACCTGGTTCACGGACACCGTCCTCCTGCGCCAGCACGGCCGGGGCACGCGCGGGGACCGCAGCCGCATGAACGGGGAGTGGGCCGAAGGCCCCGACACCCTCACCGAGGAGGAGCTGGGCGCCAACCGCTGCCAATTTGGCCGGGATCTCCTCGGCCACCCGCTGATCGACGATTACTGGAAGGCCCGGATGCCCGACTACTCCAAGATCAATGTGCCCCTCCTCTCGGCGGGCAACTGGGGCGGAGTGGGCCTGCACCCCCGGGGGAACATCGAAGGGTTCGTGAACACGGTGTCCAAGCAGAAGTGGCTCGAGATGCACGGCCTCGATCACTTCACCCACTTCTACACCGACTATGGGGTGGAGCTGCAGAAGAAGTTCTTCGGCCATTTCCTCAAGGGGGAGAAAAACGGCTGGGACCAGCAGCCCAAGGTCCAGCTCCAGGTGCGGCACCCGGGGGAGAAGTTCGTCCAACGGGCCGAGAACGAGTGGCCCCTCGCGCGGACGAAGTGGACGAAGTTCTACCTCAATCCCGCCGATTTCAGCCTGACCGCCGAGCCGCCTTCCGGCGACGCCAAGACGGCCTACGAGGCGCTGGGCGACGGCCTGACCTTCCTCACCCCGCCGTTCGAGCGGGAGACGGAGATCACCGGCCCCGCCGCGTCCAAGCTGTTCATCTCCTCCGAAACCGATGATGCGGACATCTTCCTCGTCCTGCGCCTGCTCACCCCCGATCTGCGGGAGATCACCTTCCAGGGCTCGAACGACCCGCACACCCCGATCGGCCACGGCTGGCTGCGCGCCTCTCACCGCAAACTCGACCCCAAGCGCACTCTGCCCTACCGGCCCTACCACACCCACGACGAAAAGCAGCCCTTGAAGCCGGGCGAGGTGTACGACCTCGACATCGAGATCTGGCCCACCAGCATCGTCGTGCCCCAGGGCTACCGCATCGGCCTGAGCGTGCGGGGAAGGGACTACGTCCATCCCGGCTTCGAGCATCCCCCGATGCCGGTCAAGGGGCGCGTCTATTTCGGGGTGGGTCCGTTCCGCCATGATCACTCCAAGGATCGCGCCGTGGGGGTGTACGGCAGGAAGGTGACCCTCCACACCGGCCGGAACCGGCCGGCGCACCTCCTGCTGCCGATCATTCCGGCCAAGTAGGCGGCCGGGGGCGGCGGGCATCGGCCGGAGAAGCAAAAGCGGGCTCTTGGTGCGGGAAGGCCGAGAGCCCGGTTCGTGTCCGCCCGGGCATCTTGATCTGGGCTTTGCACGCGGCGTGAAGTAGGGGTTCCCCTGGACTCGACGGTCTTCTTCGCCCTCGCCACGGCCTTCTCGTTCGCCGTCGCGGACATGCTCATCCGCGCGGGCCTGCAGCACACGAACGCCTTCGTGGGCGCGGCGATGTCCCAGGGCTCCCAGCTCCTCTTCTTCCTGCTCCTGTCCCCCTTCGTGGGGTTTGACTTCCCGCCGCTCGGCCGCGATTACCTGTGGATCATGGCCGGAGGGGTGGGGCAGCCTGCCCTGTTCGCCATCTTCTTCATGATCGGGATCGCCAAAATCGGGGTGGCGCGCGCCGCCTCCATCAAGGGGACTTCCCCCCTGTTCGGCGCGGCGCTGGCCATCCTCTTCCTGGGGGAGCGGCCGGGCTGGATCCACTTGGCGGGGATTCTCTTGGTGGTGGCGGGCGTCGCCACGGTCTCGTCGGGCGACACCCGGGGCCGCTGGAAGCGCGCGGACGCCGTGTGGCCGATCCTCGCCGCCGTCTCGGGGGGAACCGGCGCCTTGTTCTGGCGGAAGGGCTTGGCCGGCTTCCCGAATCCCTTGGCCGCCGCCTTGATCGCGCTGGCGACTTCATTCGTGATCCTGTTGGTCTATACGGCGGTGGCGATGCGGGGGAAGCCGTTGGGTGACCTGCGGAAGGCTTTCAGGCCGTTCTTTCTTTGCGGGATGGTGGCGGGCGGCGCGCACCTCTTCTACGCCTACGCCCTGCAGCAGGGGGAAATCTACCGCGTCCTGCCGCTCATCCAGGTATCGCCGCTGTTCACGGTGGCCTTCGCGTTGATCCTGGTCCGGCACATCGAGAATCTGGGCTGGCGGATCCCGGCGGGGGCTCTCCTCACCGTGGGCGGGGCGCTGCTCGTCACGCTGAGATAATCCGCTCCCCTCTCCCCGGCCTCACATTCATTGCGCCGCGGGCCGCCCCGAGGCCAGGTATTCGGCGCGGCGCGCGCGCGATCCGCCCCCGGCAGGCCCCGGCGGCGGCGCGGGTTCCACAGGCCTCGCGGCTTACTTCCGCTCGGCGAGCTCGATGCTGATGTTGTCCGGGCCCTTGATGAACGCGATCTTCACTCCCGGGCGGAGCTCCCAGGGCTCGCAGATGAACTCCGCGCCCTTCGCCCGCAGCTCGCCCGCGGCGGCGTCCATGTCGTCCACCTTCAGACCGAAGTGATCCAGACCGTAGCGTGGTTCGCTCCCGACGCGGATGGGGTTCTCGTTCCGGGCGCGGCCCGAGACGATGAAGACCATCCCGCTCAGGTCCATTTGAAACGACGGCGCCCCGCCCAGCTCCCTTTCGGCGAGTACTTTCGCGCCAAACATGGCCTCCCAGAATTTCCGGGCGGCGTGGGGGTCCTCGCTGCGAAAGTGGATATGATCATATTGGTACTTTGCCATCTTGCTTCTCCTGAAGCGGCTTGAAGAACGGAAGCCGGGCCACCCGAGAACGCGGCGGAGAGGGGAATCATAGCGGCGGCGGGGTTCCGCATCAATGCGGCCGTCCTCCGGAAGCTTCCCTGGCCCGAAGGCCGGGTTTTTCTGTATGCTTGGGCGCATGGAGCGCCAATGGATGGGGAGGGGGCCGGATGGATCCTGAAAAGACGCGGCTCGGCGCGGTCGGGGTGGGCCATTGGGCGGAAGTGTTGGCCAAGGCCGTCCAGCGGACCGGGGTGGCCGAGATCGTCCGCTGCTATTCCCGCACGGGGAGCAAACGGGCCGCGTTTGGAGCGGAATTCGGCTGCCAGCCGGCGTCGTCCCTGGATGAGTTGCTCCGCGACGATGAGGTGG
>JBBTDR010000095.1:0-1403 GCA_038042665.1 Nitrospinota bacterium | reverse complement strand
GGGGCGCCAACAAACATGACCTTTTCCCCCCTATTTTCCTAAAAACCCCTCGGCGGCGGCTGGGCCGCCGAGGCCGAGTTCCCCGGCCATCCCCTGCATGGCCCCCAGGGTGAGGGCGATGTGCTCCTCCAGGGGCACCCCCAGCTCCCGGGCCCCCTGCTCGATGTCCTCCCGGTTCACCCCCCGGGCGAAAGCCTTGTCTTTCCACTTCTTACGGACGCTGCTGGGCTTCACTTGGCGGACGTCCCGGGCGGGGTTCACCAGGGCCACGGCGGTGATGAGCCCCACCAGCTCGTCCACGGCGAAAAGGGCCTTGGCCAGGAGGGTCTCGCGGGGCACCCCCAGGTACTCGGCATGGCCCAGGATGGCCTGGAGCATGACCTCGGGGGCCCCTTCCCCTGAAGGTGGGCCACCCCGACCCGGGGGTGCTCCTCCCGGCTGGGATGGCGCTCGTAGTCGAGGTCGTGGAGGAGGCCGGTGAGGCCCCAGAGCTCCTCGTCCTCCCTGTACTTGCGGGCGTAGGCCCGCAGCGCCGCCTCCACCGCCCGGGCGTGGCCGCGGAGGCTGGGGCTCTGGGTCCACTCGAAGAGCAAGGCCTCGGCTTCGGGCCGGGTCCAGGGCATCCTCGCCTCATCCTGTGGGGCAACCGCGCGGCGCGGCCGCGCCCAGGGCTGATCCTCCCGGCATCCCCCCCCTGATGTCAAGGAAGCCGCGCATTGTGGCCGGGCGGAGGCCCGTATGCTACATATTAGAGTCGCGTCCCGGGAATGGATTTCAAGAATTAGAGCCTCACGGGCAAGGGTTGTCATTCCGAGCCCTTCGCCGCGCTCAGGGCAGGCTCCGCGAGGAATCCGCTTCCAGAAAAGCAGATTCCTCCGTAGGGGCGTATGGCAATACGCCCCTACGGAGGAATGACAAGTTGGCGCCGTGACTTGTTCAATGAACCCACGAGATGCAACTTTCGGTGCGCCTCTCGGCGCCCATTCTCCTTCTCAACACCCTCCACGGGAGACACCCTCATGCTTCTGAACAAGCCCCGCGCCCACGAGCTGATGCGCGAGCACGGCCTCGCGGCCGCCATCGGCACCACCATCGAGAACGTGACCTACCTGACGGGCCACGTCGGCTGGGCCACCCGGGTCTACCGCCAGCGGAAGAGCTGCGCCCTCATCGCCAACGACCCCGCGGCGGGCACCGACCTCATCCTCAGCCGGGCCGACAACACCTACTACGCCGCCTACGGGGGCGACGCCGAGCGGGTGTACGCCTACGGCGGGCAGGCCTACCACGTCGAGCCCGCGGGCTGGAGGCCCCAGGACCCGGAGATGAAGCGCTACTTCGAGCTCCACGAGAGCGGGGGCAAGCACAAGACCCTCCTCGACGCCCTACTGGCCGCCCTCAAG
>JBBTDR010000094.1:0-4876 GCA_038042665.1 Nitrospinota bacterium | reverse complement strand
CCGCCGAAGACCTGCTCGGTGACGAAGGAGCGGGCGAAGTCCGGGCTCGCCCGCTCGAAGGTCTTGCTGCGCTCCTCCCCCTCGGCGCCGAACACCCTGGCCCGGTTGGCGAGCCCCTTCTGGTAGAGCGTCTCATCCGCCATGCGCCTTCTCCTTTTTTCCTCCGGTGGAAGGGATTTCCGGGATGGGACCACGTTCCCGCCCGGGGAGGCAAGCCCGCCCGCCCTGGTTGGCGGCGGAGGGCGGGCGGGGACTATATTGGGAGGGCCGCCGCCCGGGCCCCGGGAATCAGAGAGTTTCGGAGGAGCCGCCGTGAAGCTCGACGCCGTGAAGCTCGGAGTGGCCTTGGGGGCCGTCTACGGGCTGGTTTTCTTCGTCTACGGGATTGTCTCGGCCCTGACCGGCGCGGGGGCGGAGATGCTGCGGCTCATGGGGAGCTTCTACCTCGGCGCGGGACCCTCCCTCGCGGGCGCGGTCATCGGCGCCCTGTGGGGCTTCGGGGCGGGCTTCGTCTTCTTCGCCCTCGCGGCCTGGATCTACAACGCGCTCCTGGATCGCGGCGGAAGGGCGAGCTGATGGAGATCTACGCGGTGGAGGAGGGGGGCGCCCCCGAGCTCCTCCAGTGCGGGGGCTGCGGCGGCGCCGATCTCGAGCCGCTCCCCCCCGGGGGCGGCGGGACGGGCGCGGCCTCCTGGAGCCTAATGACGCGCTTCTCGGCCCAGTGCGCGGGCTGCGGGCGGGAGACGCACCTCTCCTGGGCGGGGCGGTTGCGCTTCCGGTTCGCGCGGCGGGAGAGCGGCGCGGCGCGCGCTACTTGAGCGACTTGGCGAGCTTCTCGCCCTGGGCGCGCAGTTGCGGCGTTAGCTGCTCGCCGTGGGGCAGGAAGGCCATGGCCACGAACACGTCGTCCGCGTTCTGGCCGTGGGAGAGGTTGCGGTAGAGGGGCTGGGGGTAGCAGCCGGGCGCGGCCTCGGCGCGGGCGAGCTGGCGGCCCTGGCGGGTGAAGTGGTAGGCCACCGCCGCGCGCGGTGGCGCCCAGCGCTCGCGGGGCGTTCCATCCGGCCCCGTGTCGCGCACCACCCCGCCGAAGCCGGCGGTGTGGCCGTCGCCGAAGATGAAGGAGGCGGTTTGGGCCTGCTCGCAGTCGTGCAGCTCGGCCAGCCGGGCGTAGGGCGTGTCCTGGGGCGGCCAGCCCTCGGGCAGGGGCAGCTCTCCTTGCCCGCAGGCGGGGCAGATGAAGGTCGTCTGGGCCTGCGTCCGGGTCTCTTGGGCCATGTCCGCTTCCCTGGATGCGGGGTGGGAGCCGCCCGGGGCCGGGCGGACGGCCCGCCATCCTGCCAGAGGACGCCCGGATGATCAATCGCGTGTACCGCCCCCGGAAGTGGTTCCCGCCCCAGGGCGTCATGGGCTGGATCGCCTTCCTCGCCGCGATCGTCCTCATCCTCGCGGCCGCCGTGGACGCGGGCCTGTGGTACCTGCGGGTCGAGGGCAAGTTCGCCTCGAAGGCGAGCTTCCTCTCCCACTTCTGGCCCTACTTCTCCCTGGGCGGCTGCCTGGTGGGGCTGCTGGCCCGCGGGGTGTCGAACGTCCTCCGCTCGGTCCCCACGGCGTGGCTCCTGGCCTCCCTCGCCATGCAGCACGCGGGGATGGTCTTCCCGCGGGGGTCGCTCCCCCCCGTCTCCGGCCCCGTCATCCGGGTGATGACCCTCAACCTCGGCTCCCCCGAGGGCCTCCGCGGAGAGGCGATGAGCTACCTCCGCGAGCGGCGGGACATCGACGTGCTCTTCCTCCAGGAGGTGCACGGCGACGAGCAGGCGGGCGACCGGCCCCGGATCAACCAGACCCTGCGGAGCCGCTACCCCCACGCCGTCTGGCGCGAGGGGCCCGAGTCCACGGGCAAGCGCTTCGGGATGGCCATCCTGAGCCGCTTCCCGCTTCGGGAGGTGGAGATCATCCCCCTGCCCGCGGGGCCCGTGCCGGGCGGGGTCTGCGCCCAGGCGGACGCCCTCGTGGCCAAGGCCCAGGTGGGGGAGCGCACCGTGCGCGTGGCCAACGCCCACCTGTGCCCGCCCCGGGTGCCGTGGAAGGACGTCTGGAGCCGCGACGTGGGCCTCTCCTTCGAGAGCCTGCTGGACTGGCTGACGACCCTGCGGCTCTACGAGTACTCCCGCCGCTCCCAGCTCATCTACCTGAGGCTGATCGCCGAGGGGAGCGAGGAGCCCTTCATCCTGGGGGGGACCCTCAACACCACCTCCAAGAGCCTCGACGTCCTCCGCCTCGCCCAGCGCCTGCACAACGCCTTCGACGCGAGCGGCTCGGGCTTCGGCTTCACCTACTACGCGGGGCCCTTCGGCGGGCGCATCGACCACATCTACCACTCGGGCGGCCTGCTCGCCCGCAACGCCACGGTGCCCCCCGTGGAGGTCTCCGACCACCAGCCGATGGAGGCCACCCTCGAGATCCTGCCTCCCCTCGGGCCCGACCGCCCGCGCTTCTAGGCCCCCGGCGCGGCCCGCGTTTGCGCCGTGGCTCCACGCCGCGTCCGCAGGGGCGCTCTGCGGGACGCCCCCACGCATCGTTGGGCGTTCTGCCTTTGTAGGGGCGAGGCATGCCTCGCCCCTACGGATGGCATTCGGATGGATGCTCGGGTTTCCGGCCGCCAGACTACGGTGTGGGTGGAGAAGAGGGCGCGGCCTTCTCCCGCTCCCGCCAGAGCTTGAGCAGGATGCGCGTCTTGAAGCGGGTGAAGCGCTTGTACTGGTGGAAAAGGCAGAGCCCCGCCCCCTCGGCCGCGAGGAGGGCCGCCCACCACCAGGGCAGCAGGCGGATGAGGGCGAAGAAGGCCAGGATGACCGCCGCCGCGATCAGGTAGCTGCGCGCCTGGCCCGCCCGCTCGTCCTTCTCGTATTTTTGGGCGATCCGGGCGAGGAAGCGCTTCTCGTGCTCGGCCAATCCGCCTTCCGCCGCCCCGCGGGGGTGCGCCCCGTGGGGGTGTCCTCCGTGGGCCATGGCGCGTCCTCCTCTAGATCTTAGATCTCCTCCAGCCGCCAGATGCGGGGGGAGGCCAGTTCCACGCTGTTCCCCGCCGGGTCGCGGAAGTAGAGGGAGCGCCCCCCGCCCGGCCAAGCGACCTCCTTCTCGATCTCCACCCCCAGCCCGCGCAGGCGCTCCCGCCAGGCGTCCAGCTCCCCCTCGCGGACCGTGAAGGCGGCGTGGCCGGCGCCTTCCGCGCCGTGGGCCGGCACCCCGAGCTTGAGGTCGGGCTCCCGGGTCTTGCGCGGGTTGAAGACGAGGAAGACCGCCGAGGCCCCGCAGCGGAAGAACACATGCCGCCCCGGCGTCCGCTGGAAGGCCTCGAGCCCCAGCACCTCCGCGTAGAAGCGCTCCGCCTCCTCCAGGTCCTCCGCGTAGAGGCAGGTCTCCAGCACGGCGCGGACGCGCACGCCTACTTCCCCTTCCAGCGGGGCGGGCGCTTCTCGAGGAAGGCGCGGATGCCCTCGGCCTTGTCCTCGGTCTCGCAGAGGGCGGCCTGGGCGATCTTCTCGAGCGCCAGGCCCGCCGCGAGGCTCCCCTCCATCCCGCAGTGCACCATGGCCTTCATGAAGGGGGGGACGAAGGGGGCGCAGGAGGCGAGCTTCTCCGCCATCGCGCGCACGGCGGGGAGGAGGTCGGCGGGCGCCACCACCCGGGTGACGAGACCGATCCGGAGGGCCTGCTCGGCGTCCAGGGTCTCCCCCATGAGGAGCATCTCCAGCGCCCAGCCCCGGCCGATGAGGCGGGGGAGCCTTTGGGTCGCCCCGCCCCCCGGGATGATGCCGAGCTTGCCCTCGGGGGTGGCGAAGGTGGCCGCGGCCGAGGCCACGCGCAGGTCGCAGCCCAGGGCCACCTCGAGGCCTCCCCCCATGCAGACGCCGTTGATGGCGGCGATGGCGGGCTTGGGGGTGCGCTCCAGCCGCTCGGCCAGGCCCTGGACCAGGGGGACGAAGGAAGTCCAGAGGTTCCGGGCCTGGACCTCCTCCAGGTCCGAGCCCGAGGCGAAGGCCCGCTCCCCCGCCCCAGTGATGGCGATGGCGCGCACGCCCGGGTCCTCCCCCGCGCGCTGGACGGCCCGGTGGAGCTCCTCCAGCGCCGCCAGGGAGATGGCGTTCATCCGCTCCGGGCGGTTCAGGGTGATGAGAGCGAGGGGGCCCTCGGTCTCGTACAATACGTTTTCGTAGGCCATGCGGAGTCCCCCAGAGGGCCGGCGCGGCAGAGAGGATTCTATGCGGGATGGGGGCGGGGAGAAAGGCGGCGCGGAGGCGCCCTTCCGCCGCGTCCTGCGCTGCGCGCCAGGGGAGGGGAAGCACCGCTATCTCCTCGAGGTGGCCCTGTCGCCCCAAGAGCGCCCGCGCCTCGCCGTGATCGGCAAAAACCCCTCCACCGCCTCGGCCTCCCGCAGCGACCCCACCCTGGGGAAGATCGAGGCCTGGGCGCAGCGGCATAGTTTCGGCGCCCTCCTCCTCGTCAACCTCTTCGCCCTGCGCTCGCCCTATCCCGGGGACCTGAACGGGGTCCCGTACGGAAAGGCCGTGGGGGAGGAGAACGACGCCCACATCCGCCGCGCCGCCCGGCGGGCGGATGTCATCCTCGCCGCCTGGGGCAACCCCAACGGCGTGGACGAGGCGAGATACGCGCGAAGGATCGGGGAGGTGATGGCGCTGCTGAAGGGCAAAGAAGTGAAGACGGTGGGGGTGACGAAGAAGGGATATCCGAGGCACGGGTTATGGTGGAATGAGGGGCGGGTTCAGATTTCCCCCTCCCCCCGGGAGGGGGCAGGGTGAGGGAAAGCCCCCGGACGATCCTTCCCCCACCCCATCCCTCCCCCGGAGGAGGAGGG
>JBBTDR010000093.1:0-3578 GCA_038042665.1 Nitrospinota bacterium | reverse complement strand
ACAGCGGCCCCACCACCCCCACAAGATAGTCCAGCACTCGCGCCTGCTCAGGTGTGAGTGCTGATCCTTCTCCACTATCCCCCGGTTCACCTTGCGGCCCTTGCGCGCCCGTCATGCCAATCGGCCCCTGATCGCCCTGATCGCCTGCCTGGTCCGCGCGCCCCGGCGGGGCTGGCTCTTCCTCACTCCCTCTGGGAGAGGGGGAGCATGGCCCTGGCATCCGCGGCCTGAACCACGTGCTGGGATTCCGCGTCCAGCGCGGGCCGCCCGCCCCCGTCAGGCCCTCCCCTCGTTCTCCGCCAGGAAGGCGTCCACCGCCGCGTTCCATTCCTTGTGGCTGCGCCGGTAGCTGTAGTGCCCCCCGATCTCCAGCACCACGAGCCTCGAGCCCTCGATGATGCGGTGCAGGTCCTCCGCGAAGTAGGGAGGGGTGAGGGCGTCGTCCTTCGCGGCGATGATGAGGGAGGGCTTGCGGATGCGCTTGAGGTCCGCGGTGCGGTCGTGCTTGAGGGTCATGTCGAGCCGGGCGGCGAGCACCTCGACCGGCGCGATGGTCTCCTTCTGGCGCCGCTCCAGCTCCAGCAGGTTGTGGTACATGCTGCGGAACTGGCTCCAGCCGCAGGTCCAGAGCGAGCTGAACTTGATGTACTCCTCCGCCCCGTAGGCCAGGGCGATCTGCTTGCGCGAGTTCTGGAGGCGGGTCATGTAGGGGTCGGCCCGGGTCCAGGTGTTGGTGAAGACGCAGCAGCGCAGGCGGCCGGGGTGGTCCAGCGCGAGGTGCTGGAGCACGCAGCCGCCGGTGGAGGTGCCGGCCGCGTGGGCGCGCTCGATCCCCAGGGCGTCCAGGAGGGCGATGGCGTCCCGGGCGATGAGCTCGGTGGAGTAGGCGCCGGCGGGCTTGTCGCTCTCCCCGGTCCCCCGGTGGTCGAAGGTGATGCAGCGGTAGCGCTTCGAGAAGTGGGGGACCTGGAAGTCCCAGGCCTCGAGCAGTCCCATGAGGCCGGGGATGAACAGGAAGGCCTCCCCCCGGCCCGCCTCGGCGTAGTTGAGGTGCAGCTCTCCAGCCTGGATCCGGGGCATGCGCGCTTCTCCTCTATTCCTCCGCCGAGGCCAGGATCTCGGCGATCTCCACCCGTCTCCCCTCCCGGGCCGAGCGCACCCCGGCGCGGATGACGGCCAGGGAGAGGACGGCCTTCTCCCCGTCCACCTCGGGCTTCGCCTCCCCGCGGACGCAGGCGGCGAACTCCTCGAGCTCCTCGGCGATGGTGTCGTTCTTGTCGCAGGGCACGGCCCGGGGCGGCCCCTGCCCGCGGTAGAGCACGCGCAGGCCGTCGAAGAGGGTGTAGTAGGCCGTGGCCTCCTTGCCGTAGATGTTCATCAGGTAATACTCCGAGGCGGAGGCGTAGCTCGCCGTGAGGTTCGAGAGGGCCCCGCACTCGTGCTCCAGGATGAGGTTGGCCACGTCGGGGTTCTCGCCCGGGAGCACCAGCTGGGCCGTCCGGGCGGAGACGGCCTGGATGGGCCCCATCAGGTACTCGAGGATGTCGATGTAGTGGATGCCGATCTGGAGCATCACCCCGCCCGGCATGGCGCCGGCCTGGTAGCGCCAGTGGCCGGGCTCGAACTGCCCCGCCCGGTCCCGGCTGATGTTGCCCTCGGCCTGGACGAGCCGCCCGAACTTCCCCGCCTCGATGGCTTTCCTCACCCAGCGGAAGTGGCTCTCCCGCCGCCGCTGGTAGCCGACCGAGAGGACGACCCCCGCCTCCCGGCAGGCCCGGGCGATGGCCCGGCCGTCCGCCACGGTGTGGGCGATGGGCTTGTCGAGGAAGGTGTGCTTGCCCGCCCGGGCGGCGGCCCGGGTGGTCTCCAGGTGCACGTGGTTGGGGGTGGTGTTGAGGATGCCCTCGATCTCCGGGTCGCGGAGGATCTCCTCGTAGGAGGAGGCGGCCCGGCAGCCGTACTTCTCCGCGAAGGCCCGGCGCTTCCCGGCCGAGCGGGTGAAGCAGGAGACGATCCGGAGTTTTTTCCCGCGCTGGGCGGCGTCGGCCAGCACGTCCGACCACCAGCCCATGCCGATGGAGGCCACGCGGACTGGATCGTCGCTCATCGGATTTCTCCCCGGAACATGCGGGTTCGATGCCGTGGCGGAGGTTAGCAGGATCGCGCCCGGCCCGCCAAGCGGAGGCGCCTCACGCCGGCCGGCCCCGCCTCCGCCACCGCTGGACGAAGGGCCAGGCGAAGGTGAACACGGAGAGGATCAGGAAAGAGAGGCTGATGGGGGAGGCGAGGAAGATCGAGGGGTCCCCCTTCGAGGCGGTGAGGGCGACCCGGAGGTGCTCCTCCAGCGGCTTCCCCAGCACGAGGGCCAGGATGAGGGGGACGACCGGCATGTCCAGCCAGCGCATCAGGAGCCCCAGGAGGCCGAACAGGAACATCACGTGCATGTCGAAGTAGGAGTTGCGCAGTGCGAAGCTCCCGAGGGCGCACAGGATGGCGATGGCCGGGATGAGGGCGGCCTTGGGCATGTCGAGCACCTTGACCATCAGGCGGACCCCCAGGAGGGAGATGATCAGGGTGAAGATGTTCGACCAGAGGAAGGAGAAGATGATGGTGTAGGCGAAGTCCGGCCGCTCGACGAAGAGCATGGGCCCCGGCGCCAGGCCGTGCACGAGGAGCGCCCCGATGAGGATGGCCGTGATCGGGTCGCCGGGGATGCCCAGCGTCATCATGGGGATGAGGGCCCCTCCGCAGACGGCGTTGTTCCCCGCCTCGGGCGCGGCCACGCCCTCGATGCAGCCCTTGCCGAACTTCTCGGGGTTCCGGCTGGCCTTCTGGGCGTAGTCGTAGCTCAGGAAGGCGGCGATGGGCCCCCCCGTGCCCGGAAGGATGCCGATGAAGACCCCAACGACCGATCCGATCAGGGTCGGGACGGTCATCTGCCTGTAGTGCTCCCACCGGGGATAGATGGAGCCGAACCGGGAGAAGCCCTGCTTCCTGCCGATCCCCCGCAGGGTTTCGGCGATCCCGTCGGCCAATTGGGGGATGGCGAAAAGCCCGATGAGGGCGGTGAGGAAGTGGACGCCCTGGAGGAGGTTCACGTTCCCGAAGGTGTAGCGGGCCGTGCCCATGACGGGGTCCTGGCCCACGGTCACGAGGATGAGGCCGATGAGCCCCGAGAGCAGCCCCTTCACCACGGACTGCACCGCGAAGCTGGAGATGATGGTGAGGCCGAAGAAGACCAGGCTGAAGAGGTCCTCCGCCCGGAACTTCAGCGCCACGGCGGCCAGCTGCGGGGCGATCAGGTAGAGGCAGAGGAGGCTGAACATCCCCCCGAAGAAGCTCGAGAAGATGGAGGTGCCCAGGGCCAGGCCCGCCTCCCCCCGCTTGGCCATCTCGTAGCCGTCGAGGCCCGTGGCCGAGGCCGAGGGCGTGCCCGGGATGTTGAGCAGGATGGCCGAGAAGCTCCCCCCCGTCATCCCGCCCGAGTAGATGCCCAACAGGAGCGAGATGGCGACGTGGGGCCCCATCACATAGGTGAGGGGGAGCACCATGATGATCCCGGCGCTGATGGTCACGCC
>JBBTDR010000092.1:0-1055 GCA_038042665.1 Nitrospinota bacterium | reverse complement strand
CTTCAGGTAGGCGTCAACGGCGTGATCCACGCCGGGGCCGAAGAGCTGGCGCAGGAACTCGCGCCGGACGCTCACCGGGGGGATGTAGTAGATGTTGGGCTCAAGGCCGTATTGGGGATAGAGGGGCAGCGCGATCTTCTTGATGTGGACCAGGTAGTCCATGGGCCGGTCCGCCTTCGCTTCCTCGGGCTTCGAGAGGAAGCCCATCAGCCGGATCTTCCCGATGCAGGTTGTCACGCAGCGGGGCTGCACCCCTTGCTCCACCGCCGGATAGCATCCGATGCATTTCTGCGAGATCCGGAGCAGCGGGTTGAAGAGCACCTTCTTGTAGGGGCAGGCCTTCACGCACTCGCGGTAGCCCCGGCAGCGGTTTTGGTCCACGAGGACGACCCCGTCCTCCCGCCGCTTGTAGATGGCCTTCCTTGGGCACGCGGCGAGGCACGCCGGGTAGGTGCAATGGTTGCAAATCCTCGGGAGGTAGAAGAACCAGAGCTTGTGCTCCGGCATCCGCTCGAAAAGCCCCTTCTCCAGGGTCGCCGCCGACTCGTCCTCCCCCGCGTTGGAATACGCCCAATCGAGGTCCTCCGGGATGAAGCCGAGGGCCTGCTCCCCCGGCGGGGCCGCCTCGAAGATGGTCTTGCCCTTGTACTGGCCGTCCTCCCAGGGCTGGGGGCCCAGCTTGTCGAGGAGCTTGACGTCCCAGCCCATGGGGTAGCCGCCGTAGGGCTTGCACTCCACGTTGTTCCACTGCATGTACTCCTGGCCCTTCCCCACGGTCCAGGTGGTCTTGCAGGCCATGGTGCAGGTCTGGCAACCGATGCACTTGTTGAGGTCGAAGACGGCGGCGAACTGCCGCTGCGGCCGGGTCTCCGGGAACGGATACTCCATCTCGCGTCCGATCTGCCAGTTTCTCACCTTGGCCATGGTCAGGACCTCCCCACCACGATGAAGCCTCCCCGGAGGAAGCGTTTCAGCGCCTCGTTCTCATAGCCGGGGCGATACCCGCGGGCGGCGGGGTGCCACAGCCCCTTGCCCCCCATTCCGCCTTCCTCGGC
>JBBTDR010000091.1:0-2973 GCA_038042665.1 Nitrospinota bacterium | reverse complement strand
GCGGCGTCGCCATCGGATGCCCGGTGGTCGGCCTTGATCTTGCGGAGGAGAACCGTGCTCAAGCCTGACGACTTCGTGAGCCTCTACCGGGACTTCCAGAGCGCGCCCGCCCGCTTCGACTGCGGCAAGAAATGCTCCCCCTTCAACGGCGGGGTCCCCTTCTGCTGCGACACGGGCTGGGTGGTGCCCATCGCCTACGTCCCCGAGTGGAAGCTCCTCCAGAAGCGCTCCCGCCTCTGGCACGAGTTCCGCCCGCGCACCCAGGACGAGCTCAAGATGGTGGACGACGTGGAACCCAAGGACGGCATCTTCATCGAGTGCCGGGGGGCGGAGCATTGCGAGCGGCACAACCGCTCGGTCTCCTGCCGCGTCTTCCCCTACGAGCCCTACTTCGACACCGGGGGGAACATGCTCGGCCTCGTCTACAACCGGGTGATGGAGGACAAGTGCTACCTGGTGGACCGTCATCGGGTGGCGACCCGGGACTTCATCGCCTCCTTCCTCCGCTTCTTCGAGCGCTTGATCGAGAAGCTCCCGAGCGAGAAAGATCTCTATATGGAGCAGAGCCGCAACTACCGCCGGCTCATGAGCCGCCGGAAGAAACCCGTGGTGGTCCTCACCCTCAAGGGCCCCTACCGGGCGGCCTACCGGGGCGGCAGGCTCCTCGGCCCCTGGACCCGTCCCGACCCGCGCCGCTACCGGCCCAAGGTCTGAGCGTCAGGCATGTAACTTTTGGCGGGAATGGGGTTCGCCCTCCCCCTCCGGCCTGCGACGAGCTCAGACTTCGGCGAGTTCAGTCGAGCCGTCGAGTCGGGGATGGAGGGGGAGACAGTCAGGGCTTCCTTGGGACAAATAACGGTGCGGGATTTCACATCTAGGCTTGCCGGAAGAAGGCACGGGCGCGCCCGCGCGCATCCCCCCAACCCGAGGTCACGCCGATGGCCGAGCTCATCACCCTCCAAGAGATCCGGGACGCCCGCGAGAAGCTCTCCCCCCTGGTGCGGAGGACCCCCCTCGTGCCCTTCGCCGCCGGCCCGGAGGAGGCCGGGCGGGAGCGGCTCTTCCTCAAGCTCGAGAACCTCCAGATCACCGGGGCCTACAAGCCCCGGGCGGCCTTCCACATCCTGGGCTCCCTCACCCCGGCCGAGCGGGCGCGCGGGGTGGTCATGTGCTCCTCGGGGAACTTCGGCCAGGCCTTCGCCCTGGCCGGGCGGGAGCTGGGGGTCAGGGTGGCGGTCGTGGTGATGAGGCGGGCGAGCCCCTACAAGGTGGACGCCGTGCGCCGCTGCGGCGGGGAGGTCGTCTTCTGCGAGAACGACGCCCAGGCGCGCAAGCCCAAGATGCACGAGGTGGCCCGCGAGCGGGGGATGCTGGCCATCGACACCACGGAGGACCGCCGCACCCCGATCGGCCACGGCACGGTGGGGCTCGAGATCCTGGAGGACCTGCCCGGCCTCTCGGCCGTGGTGGTGCCCTGCAGCTCGGGCGGGCTCCTCGCCGGGGTGGCGAGCGCCGTCAAGCTCAGCAACCCCGGGGTGCGGGTGGTGGGGGCGCAGCCCGTGGGCGCCGGCGCCATCTACCACTCCGTCCGGGCCGGGGAGCCCGTCACCCTCGATCGCTGGGAGAGCATGGCGGACGGCCTCTCGGCCACCCGGCCGGGGGATTTCCCCTTCGCCCACATCCAGGCCCGGGTGGACGACGTCGTCCTCGTCACCGAGGAGGAGATCGCCCGCGCCTTCCGGGCGCTCCTCTTCCGGGGGAAGATCCTCGCCGAGGGGGCGGGCGCCGTCGCGGCGGCGGCCTGCCTCGCGGGCAAGGTGAAGATGACGGGCAAGACCGTGGCCCTGGTGAGCGGGGGCAACCTCACCCAGGAGCTCATCCAGGGGCTCGTCGCGGGGGAGATTCCGGTTCCCGCCGGGGCGCGCTAGCGGAGATCGGAATACCAGGCAGTGTCCTAATTCACTGCATTTTCCTGTCATTCCGGGCGCCATCGGCGCGGGGAATCCGCTTGTTGAACAGCAGATGCCTCGCGGAGCCTGCCCTGAGGGTAGGGGCGGTTTGCGAACCGCCCCTACAGCATGACGGGACGAATCCACTTCCAATTGGGGCGCCGCCAGAAATCGGGGATGTCGCGCCGGGGCGGTTTCGATTAAACTACAGGGGACGCTTCGAGAAATATACGTCCTTGCGCGCCGGAGGGAGACCCCATGCGCCGCCTCATGCCCCCGGCTCTTCCGGCCATCGCGCTCTCCCTCTCCCTCTACGGTTGCGAGGGCATCGCCATCACTTTGCTGGGGGTGAGCTCCGGGGTGGCCGCGAGCACGGCCATCAACTACACCCTGGACGGGATCGCCTACCGCACCTTCACCGCCCCGCGCGAGACCGTCCGCGCGGCGGCCCTCATGGCCCTCTCCCGCATGGGCATGCGGCTCGAGAACGACTCCAAGCGGGACGGCCGGGACCACATCGTCGCCGCCGGCCTGGACCGCCGGATCGAGATCGAGCTGGAGGTGCTGGCCGAGCGGACCATCCGCATCAACGCGGTGGCCAAGCACGGCCCCCTCAACATCTTCCGCGACCGGGCCACCTCGACCGAGATCATTCTCCAGACGGAGAAGGCGCTGGCGGAGCTCTAGGGGAGGGCGGGCATGGGGCGGCGGCGGGTTCTCGGGCTTTGCGCCATCGCGTGGCTCGCCTGGGCCGCCCCCGCCGGGGCCCAGGAGGGCCTCCCCCTCGCCCTCGAAGCCTCCCGCTTCGACATGCTCGCCCGCCAGCAGGGCGAAGCCCGGGCCCACGCCCTGCTCCTCCAGGAGTTCGCCGGTTTCCTGGGGCCGCGCGCCGGGGAGGCGCTCCTCCTCCTGCGCCGGGGCCGCCCGGTCGAGATGGCCTCTCCCGCCGGGGGGGGCGCGGAGCCGTCCTCCGTCCGGGTGGCCGGCCCGCGCCACCCCATGGACTGGAGCGACATCGGCCTGG
>JBBTDR010000090.1:0-1084 GCA_038042665.1 Nitrospinota bacterium | reverse complement strand
GCCCTGGCCGCCGCGGCGTCGGAGAGCTGAAGACCGAAAAACTCCTGAAAAGATTTAAAAATCTGAAATAGGAGCGGCGGAATCCGATTTGACGCCTCCGGCCCTCTTGCCTAGAATGGTGCCCCAGGACGTGAAGAGGCACCCCGAGGCTTTTGCCTCGGGGGCCGGAGGGGCGGGCCGGCCGCTGCCGGATTCGCCTCCACCCCCAGCCCAGGCGGGCCCCCGGAGAAGGGGGTGAGCTTGCGGACGCCCCGGGCGGGGAGGCCCTTCCCCTTCCATAGGTGACGACCCCTACCATTCTTCTTTCTCTGAGGAGAGCGCGCAATGGCCTTTGAGCTGCCCAAGCTGGACTACGCCTACACGGCCCTCGAGCCCCACATCGACTCCATCACCATGGAGATCCACCACACCCGCCACCACAACACCTACACGACCAACCTGAACAACGCCATCAAGGGCACCGACCTCGAGAAGAAGTCCATCGAGGACATCCTCGCCGGCATCGCCTCCGTGCCCGAGAACATCCGCGGCGCCGTCAACTTCAACGGCGGCGGCTACGACAACCACTGCATCTTCTGGAAGAGCCTGAAGCCCCAGGGCGGCGGCGAGCCCAGCGGGCCCCTGGCCGACGCCATCCGGAAGGCCTTCGGCGACTTCGCCAAGTTCAAGGAGGAGTTCACCAAGGCGGCCGTGGGCGTCCAGGGCAGCGGCTGGGGCTGGCTCGTGACCAAGAAGGGCTCCGGCGCCGTCTCCATCAAGGCCATGCCCAACCAGACCAGCCCCCGCACCGAGGGCCTCACCCCGCTGCTGGGCGTGGACGTCTGGGAGCACGCCTACTACCTCAAGTACCAGAACAAGCGGCCCGACTACGTCGCCGCGTGGTGGAACCTCATCAACTGGGCCGACGTGGCCGCCCGCTTTGCCGCCGCGAAGTAGCCCCGCCTAAGGAGAGCGCCTCATGGCCTTGCGAGTGGGCGACGCCGCCCCCGAGTTCGAGCTGCCCCAGGCCCAGGGCAAGGGCCAGAGCATCAAGCTGAGCGACTTCAAGGGGAAGAAGAACGTGCTGCTCTGCTTCTACCCCTTC
>JBBTDR010000089.1:0-9042 GCA_038042665.1 Nitrospinota bacterium | reverse complement strand
CATCGATTGGCTGGCGGGCGTGCTCGCCCAGGAGGAGGAGCCCGCGGACCGGCCCCCGGCCCAGACGGCCCGGGCGCAGGCGGCGCCTTCCGCCGGCGGGGAAGCCGCGCCTCCGCCCGGGGGCCAGGAGGAGCCCAAGGCCGCGGAGCCCGCCCCCTCCCCCCTGCGCGAGGAGGCCCGCCGCGAGGCGCTGGCGGTCTCCTCCACCGAGCGGGACCGGGTCGGGAAGGTGCACCTTCAGGAGAACGAGACCATCAGCCACCTCGCCGAGTGGCTCGAGGTGACGCCCGACCGCCTCCACCAGATGAACGGGATCCGGCGGGGCCGCGCCATGCCCCTGGGGAAGGAGCTCAAGGTGCCGCTCGACCGGGTCTCCGGGGCGGATTTCCTCGAGCGGCGCGTCTCCTACCACCGGAGCGTGAAGGAGCGGTTCGAGCGCACGCACGAGATCGCCGGCACCGTCCGGCACAAGCTGGCGCCCAGGGAGAACGTCTGGACCCTGGTGACCCAGACCTACAAGGTTCCCCTCTGGCTGGTGCGCGGCTACAACCCCGGGAAGGACCTCCGCCGCCTCGTGGCGGGGGAGGAGATCGTCGTCCCCCTGGTGAAGCCGAAGCCCCGCTGAGGCTCCGGGCCCTCCTTGTCCTGAGGGTGGCTTTGGTTTATAGAAAAAGCCCCCATTTTGAGCGGCGGGGGTGGCTTTCGCTTTACTTTCGCTGTATTGACTCCTGAAGCGATGCCCCCCGCACCGCCCTCCAGGGAGGCGGAATCGTGGAGATCACGGTCAAACGCGAAACCCTCCTCCGCGCCCTTCAGATGATGCAGGGCGTGGTCGAGAGCCGCAGCAGCGCCATGCCGATTCTCCAGAACGTCCTCATCGAGACCGACGGCAAGAAGAAGTTCCGCATGCTGGGCACCAACCTCGACATCAGCGTGAAGGGCACCTTCGAGGCCGAGGTCGCCAAGGCGGGGAGGGTCACCCTGAGCGCCCGGCGCATCTTCGACATCGTGCGCGAGCTCCCCGAGGCCGACGTGCGCATGGCCGAGGAGCAGGGCCAGTGGGTGCGCGTCACCTGCGAGCGGTCGAACTTCCGCCTGCCGGGGCTCCCGCCGGCCGATTTCCCCAGCCTGCCCGAGTCCAAGGGGGCGGAGTCCCACCGGCTCCCCGCCAAGACCCTGGCCGAGATGATCAAGAAGACGATGTTCGCCATCTCCCAGGACGAGACGCGCTACACCTACAACGGCGTCTTCATGGAGTCCGAGGACGGGAAGCTGCGCATGGTCGCCACGGACGGGCACCGGCTCGCCCTCATCGAGCGCGGCAGCGACGTGAAGCTCGGGCGCGGGGTCATCGTCCACAAGAAGGCCCTGGGCGAGCTGGTGAAGCTCCTCCAGGGGGCGGGGGAGGAGGTGGCCCTCGCCCTGACCCAGAACCACATCCTGTTCCAGGTGGACAACGCGGAGCTCTCCGCCCGGCTCATCGACGGGGAGTTCCCCAAGTACCGGCAGGTGATCCCCCAGCATGACGGAAGCCCCATCCACGCCGACCGCGAGGCGCTGGTGCGCGCGCTCCGGCGCGTGTCGCTGCTCTCGAACGAGACGCGGATGGTCAAGTTCGTCTTCGAGGCGGGCCAGCTCACCCTGACCACCAACGGCTCCGAGGCGGGCGAGGCGGAGGAGGTGCTGGAGTCCGACTACGCGGGGGAGAAGCTGACGATCGGCTTCAACTCGCGCTACTGCCTGGACGTGCTGAGCATTCTCGAGGAGCCGAGGGTGCGCTTCGAGCTGAAGGACTCCCTGAGCCCCGGCATCATCACGCCGGAGGGGGGGGAGGGGTACACCTACGTCGTCATGCCCATGCGGGTCTAGGCGTGGATTCCATCCAGGCGGTTCACTGGGCGGGCGCCTGGCGAGGGAAAGACGCCCCGCGCGGCTCCGGCTCCCCCTCCCTCCGGTAGGGGGTGGGGGAAGGGCCCTGGCATCCGCGGCGCAAACAACGTGTTTGGATTGCGTATCTAGGCCGCCCGCCGCGCTCGACAGCCCGGGCGCCGGGTGGTATGGTACGGCCCCGCTGGGGGCGCATAAAATCCTCCAGATTCATATCGGATAGTGAGCGTCGGCCAGCGTCGCCGCCAGGTCCCGGTTCCTTCAACCGGGTAGGTATCGGTGGGAGCGAATGAGCGTGAAGTCCGAAGCGAGGAACGGAAACCGCCCCGCGGCGCGGGGCCAGAAGGCCGGCAAGGGCGCCGCCCGGAAGAAGGGCGCGGCGCAAGTCCCGGAGGTGCGGGTGGGCGAGAGGGTCCGCGGCCTCCGCAAGAAGAACGGCTACTCCATCCAGAGGCTCGCCGGGCTCTCGGGCGTCTCGCCCGCCGGCATCTACAAGATCGAGACCAACGGGATGGTCCCCACGGTCACGACCCTCGTGAAGCTCGCCGCCGCCCTCGAGCAGCCGGTGAGCTACTTCGTCGAGCCGGGGGAGAGCCTCCCCGACGTGCGCGTCATCCGCAAGGGCGAGCGCATCCTGCTGGCGAGCGGGCAGGAGGGCCGCACCGAGGCGGTGGCCGAGCGCCTGCGCGGCGGGCGGCTCGAGACCGTCTGCCGCACCATCGAGGCGGGCGCCAAGAGCCGCGCCCCGCACGTCCACGCCGGGGGCGAGAACCTCATCTTCTGCCTGAAGGGCGGCCTCACGGTCCGCCGGGGGGAGGAATCCTACCAGCTCAAGGAGGGCGACTCCCTCCACTACCAGTCGAACGGGCGGGTGATGTTCGAGAACGGGGGCCGCTCGGCCGCCCACTTCCTCGTCGTGCATGCCCATCCGACGGCGAACTGAGAAGCGCGCCCCCCCGGCCGATCCGGCTTCATCGAACCGCCCCCGCAGGGGGCACCGCCGGGCGCCCGCCCGTTCGTGGGCGCCCGGCGCGCTCCGGCGCGCGCCCGGCCCGCCTTGAGATCGCCCTTCGCCCCCGAGGCCGATGAAGGGAGCCCCCGCTACTACGGGTGGCTCGCCGTGGGCCTCACCTTCCTCACGATGGCCACGGGCGGCGCCGTCGTGGGCACCTTCTCCGTCTTCTACGTCGCCTTCCTGCGGGAGTTCGGCTGGTCCCGGGCGGACACCGCCCTGGGCTTCTCCTTCTCGATGGTGACCTTCGCCCTCTCGGCCGGGCCGATCGGCTGGCTGATCGACCGCTGGGGGCCGCGCGCCGTCATCCCCTGCGGGGTGGCGGTGCTGGGGGCGGGGCTCGCCCTCATGTCCACCGTCCGCAGCCTGCACGCCCTCTACCTCTACTACGGCGTCGTGGTGGCGCTGGGGGTCACCCTCATCGGCTTCGTCCCCACCAGCACGGTGGTGAGCCGGTGGTTCCGCCGCCTGCGGGCGACCGCCCTGGGGGTCGCCCTCTCGGGCCGGAGCGTCGGGGGGATGGTGCTGGTGCCCCTCTCGGCCTTCCTCATCAAGGCCTACGGGTGGCGCGCCGCCTACCTGCTCCTCGCGGCGGGGATCACCGCCCTCCTCCTCCCGCTGACCATCGCCTTCCACCGCGCCCCGCCCTCCCGGGAGGGGCCCCCCGCCTCCCCCGGGGCGGGGGGCGCGGGCCAGGGCCTCGGGAGCGCGGCCTTCTGGTTCGTCTTCCTGGCGGGGCTCTTCCACGGGGTCGGCTTCAGCATCGTGGGGCTGCACCAGGTGGCGCACATGGTGGACCGGGGGCTGAGCACCCTCACCGCGGCCTCCCTCATCGGCTTCCTGGCCGCCCTGCGCACCCTGGGCGGGGTGGGCGGGGGCTGGGCCGGGGACCGGCTGGGCCGGACGGCGGCCTACTTCGCCTCCTGCGCGATGAGCTTGGTGGGGGTGCTCCTCCTGATGGGCGCGAGCGGGGAGCGCTGGTACCTGGCCTACCTCTACGTCGTCTTCCTCGGCCTGGGGGAGGGCGCGCGGGGCATCATGTTCCTCTCCCTCAAGGCGGACCTCTTCCCGGCCAAGAGCTTCGGGCGGGTGCTGGGCTTCAGCCAGGTGGGCGCGGGGCTGGCGGCGGCGGTGGGGCCCTGGCTGGCGGGCTACATCCACGACGCCATGGGGAACTACCGGTACGCGTTCTGGATCGTGGTGATCGTGGACGCGCTCTCGATCGCCGCGGTGGCGGCGGCCGCCCTGCGGCCTGCGACGAGCTCAGTCGAGGCGGGGCCGGCCGGGGCGCGGGGCCCTAGGCCAGCTTCTTCTCCTTGAGGAGGGTGAGGATGAACTCCACCATCTTTTCCTGGGAGAAGGTCTCCGAGTTCAGCACGGCGTGGTAGAGCTTGGGGTTGGAGAAATCCACCTCGAAGAAATATTCCGAGAACATCCGCTGGTTGCGGTCGGCGCTCTTGGTGACATCCTCGGCGGCCGTCCGCGTCAGGCCCCCGCTCTCCACCAGCTGGCGGACGCGCGCCTCCCCGCTCCCCACCACCCGGACGTGGAGGGCGTCGAGCCGGTCCTTGAGGAGCACCTGCCCCCCCCAGCCGCCGATGACGACGCCGCCCGAGCGGGCGGCCTCCTCCATCACCTCCTTGAGGCAGCGGCGCAGGGCCTCCGGGTTCGTCCCGAAGAGCCGCTCGAAGATGTTGGGCGCCCGCCCCTCCATCCGGTCGAGGTCGATTTCGAGCCCCCGCTGCTTCAGGCCCCGGGCCAGCTCCTCGCGGAAGATGAAGGGGCAGCCCAGCCGCTTGGCCAGCTCGTTCCCCATGGTCATGCCGCCCGTGCCGTACTGCCGGGAAACCGTGATGACGGCCATCGGGATTCTCCTTCGCGCGGGCCGAGGGGCTCAGGCCCCCCGGGCGGATGAGGGCTCCTCCGCGGCGCTCCCATCCCGCGGAGCCGGGACGCTGTCCTTTCCCTTGTTCTCCTGGAGGGCCAGGCGGAGCTGCTCGAGCGTCAGGCCCTCCAGCGCGGAGCGCCGCCGCCGGCCCATTTCGCCGAAGAGGCCTCCTCCGGCCTGGGGCGGGTGGAAGAGGTCCCACACCTCCGCCGCCGGGATGCTGGCCGGGTGGCGCCCCAGCAGGAGCCGCCCTCCCTCCCGGGCTTCCAGCAAAAGCCCGTGCTTTTCGAGCCGGTCCAGCACAGTTTCCAAGATTTCCGGCCGGGCGTCCAGCCCCCTGAAAAGCTCCTCCCGGCCCGGGGGAGGGCCGGGAAGGGCGGAGTGCGCCGCCGCCCGGATCAGCACCCTAAGGGCCGTCTCCCCCGGGCCGGCCAGGCCCAGCCCCTCCGGCCCGGCCTGGGGGCGCCGCCCCTCGGCCAGGGCGGCCAGCTCGGCGGCGTAGAGGAGGGTGCACCAGGCCAGGTAGAGCCAGACCATGAGGATGGGCAGCTGGGCCAGGGCGCCGTAGATGGCCTCGTAGCGGGCGAAGCCCACCTGGAAGCGCACGTAGCCCCACTGGAGCAGGAACCAGGCGGCCCCGCCCGTCACGCCCCCCCAGGCCGCCGCGCGGAAGGAGACGCGGGTGTTCGGCATCACCACGAGGATCCAGGCGAAGAGCAGGATGGCCCCCAGCAGCGGGGCGAGCTTCAGGGCCAGGGTCCCCGCCTCCGAGAAGAGCCAGAACCCGCCCAGGAAGCCGAGCCGCTCCCGCAGCTGGAGGAGGGCGATGCCGCTCAGGGTCAGGGCGATCAGCAGGGGGCTCAGGGAGAGGATGCTGAAGTAGTCGGTGAACTTGCGGACGAAGGTGCGCTGCCTCCGGGCGCCGAAGATGGCGTTCAGGGCGCGCTCGGCGCTGTCCAGGGTGAGGAGGACCGTGACGAAAAGGCCGCCCAGCCCCACCGCCCCGAGGGTCTTCGCGTTCACCCGCCGGACGTAGCCCAGGATCTGCTCGTGGAGGCCCGGGTCCGAGGCCGGGAAGTACTGCACGAGGAGGTAGGACAGGAGGCCCTCCTCGAAGCCCAGCCCGCGCATGATGGCGAAGGCGAAGGCCAGCACCGGGATGAGGGAGAGGAGCGAAGTGTAGGCGAGGGCCGCGGCGCGGAGATGGGCCTGGTCGGAAAGGAACAGGCGAAATGCTAGAATGGGCAGGCGCAGCACCGGGAGCGCGGCCCGGCCGAGTTCGGCGGCGCGCTCCCGGAGAGCGCGGCGGGCCGTGCGGGGCGTGTTCATCGGGTCTCCGGGCGAAGGGGGCTGGCGCATCCGGCGCCATGATCCCAGGAAGTGCGTGCGGGCCGCAAGGGCGCCCCCAGGCGGGGGGCGCCCGGGGCCCCGCGGGGCCCGCCTTTCGCGGGGGAGCGGATGGCGATTCCAGCCGAGGAGCTCCTCGCCCGCCTCGGGGTGCGCACCCCGCTCTACGCGGCGGATGAGCGGCACATCTTCGCCGCCCTGAATGACCGCGACCGGGGCCACTTTTTCGCCGTGGACCGGGAGAGGGGGAACTTCCTCTGGCGGGTGGAGAACGTCTCGGGCTGGGTGGTGGCCCCCCCGCTCATCTGGGAGGGCCTCTTCATCGTGGGCACCAGCACCGCCGACATGCAGCGCCGGGAGGAAGGCGGCCCCTACGCCCGGGTGGACTGGCGGCGGGGCGGCGCCCTCTACGCCTTCGAGCGCGCGGGGGGCGCCGTGCGCTTCTGGGACGAGCGCACCGGGGTGGTGCGCCAGACCCCGCGCGTGGAGGCGGGCGTCCTCGTCGTCGAGGGGGAGGTGCGCTCGGGCGGGTTCCGGGACGAGGCGCCCTGGTCGGCCTCGGCCCAGGTGGAGAGCCGCTTCGCCCTGCCCGCGGGCAGGCTCCTCGGGCGCAGGGTCCGGGGCGAGGCCCCCGAGGGCTACTTCCGGGGGGAGCCCGCCCCCGCGCGGTGGAGCTAGGCCCGCCGGGCGCGGCCCGCGCGGGCCCGGGGGAGCTTCCGGGGCGTCCGCATCCGGATGCCCGGGCGGGCGCTTGCCTTGAAACTTGTCCGTTCGCGAAAAGGCGGTTTTCCGCCTAGGTGCTTGTGTGGGGGGGCCGGATGATCTGGGCGTGGGTGATTTTCCTGGCGTTGATCTTTCTGCTGCTGGCGCTGGACCTCGGCGTCTTCCACCGCGAAGCGCACGTGGTGACGATGAGGGAGGCCCTCTGCTGGTCCGCCGTGTGGATTTCGCTGAGCCTCGCTTTCTCTATCTTCATCTACTTCGGATACGAGAACCGCTGGCTGGAGATGGGAAACACGTTGGACGCGGTGGACAAGACGTACAACAACGGCGTGTCTGCGGCGGTGAAGTACCTCACGGGCTACATCGTCGAGATCTCCCTGAGCATGGACAACCTTTTCGTCATCCTCATGATCTTTCGTTACTTCGGCGTGCCGGCGCTCTACCAGCACCGGGTCCTCTTCTGGGGCATCCTGGGCGCTCTGGTGTTGCGCGGCGTGATGATCGTGGTCGGGGCCGCGCTGGTCGCGGAGTTTCATTGGATTCTGTATCTCTTCGCCCTTTTCTTGATCTGGGCGGGCGTGAAGATGCTCCTGATGAGCGACGAGACGGTGGATCCGGAGCACAACTACGTGCTGCGGTTGGCGCGGCGCCTGTTTCCGGTCACCGTCCGGTACCACGGGAATCACTTCGTGGTGCGCGCCGGCTCCTCCGCCGCGCTGGAGAGGGAGTATCCGGGCGCGCCCGCCGCGCGGGACGAGGCCGCCGAGAAAGCGCTGGGCGGCACGCTGATGCTGACGCCCCTGGCCCTCGCGCTCATCGTGGTGGAGACGACGGACGTGGTCTTCGCCGTGGACTCCATCCCGGCCATCTTCGCCATCACGGCGGACCCGAACCTGGTCTTCACCAGCAACGTGTTCGCCATCCTGGGCCTGCGTTCTCTCTTTTTCGCCTTGGCGAACCTGATGGACAAGTTCCGCTACCTCAAGGTGTCGCTCGCCCTGGTGCTGGTGCTGGTGGGAGCGAAGATGCTGGTGGCCGATTGGTTCAGGGATCTGATGGGGGCGAAATTCAATTTCTACCTGCTGGGCATGGTCGTGCTGATCCTGGCGGCGGGGGTGGTGGCGTCGCTCCTGGCGGGTCCCCGCGAGGAGCACCCCGCGGCCGAGGGCCAGGGCTGAGGAAAACCGCCCCCCGCCCCGGGAAGGAGAGCCCGGGGGGCTCGCCGGCGGAGGGGCGCTATTTTTTCTTCCCCCTCAGTTCCTGGGCCATCTTCAGCGCGTTCACCTCGACGTTCCCGAAGCGGAACCAGCGCTGGTACTCGGGCATGCGCACGAGCTTGGCGGCGCCCTCGGGGGTCTTGGCCTTCCGCAGGGCGGCCTGGGTGCGCTCGCGCAGGCGGACGAGGTAGTCGCGGTTCTCCCGGATGACGGCTTTGCCCGGGCCGGGGAGCGGGCCGTGCCCGGGGATGATGCGCTTGGCGGGGAACATCTCGAGGATGTCCATGGCGGCGATCCAGTTCGCGAAGTTCCCCAGCCGGTTGACGGGAAGGGTGCGGTTGTCGAGGAGGTCGCCCGCGAAGAGCACCCGCTCCTCGGGCATCCAGACGACCGAGTCGCCCAGGGTGTGGCAGTGGTCGATGTAGATCATCTGGAAGGTGCGCCCCCCGTAGCGGATGGTGATCATCTCCTCGAACGTCACCATGGGGGGCGCGACGTGGAGCTTGCCGATGTAGGGGGTCACGTCGGGGCCACGTCCCGCCATCTGTTTCACCCAGACGCCCGCCCGCTCCTCGCGCTCCATCTCCTGGGCGATGAGGTCCACCCCGAAGGAGACGGCCCCGCGCCCGTGGTAGTAGCCGTTGTCCGAGGTGTGGTCGAAGTTGTGGTGGGTGTTGAGGACGAGGCCCGCCGGCTTCCGGGCGAGGCGCCGCAGGCCGGCGAGGAATTCCTTCCGCACCCGGATGTCGTTGTCGATGATGACGGGCTTCTCCTGGGTGAGGATCACGCCGAAGTTGGTCAGGCCGTTCCCGCCGACGTGGACGTACACCCCCTTGGCGGCCTGGACCATGCCTTTGGTCTTGGCCGGGGCGGGCAGTAGCTTCGCGGCGCGTGCCATCGGGCTCTCCTTGCAGGGGGCTCGGGGAAGCGGTTATCTTTCACGCAGGCATGCGCGCACCCTAGCAGAG
>JBBTDR010000088.1:0-4029 GCA_038042665.1 Nitrospinota bacterium | reverse complement strand
CGCGGCGCGCCCCCCGAGGGAAGGTGCCCTGGCGCGGGGTGCTGCGCCTGGGGAGGCGGGCGCCGCCATCGCCAGGCGGGTGAAGCCCCGCCAGCCTCCCGCCGCCGGGGGGGGCGGCCTCGGCCCGGAGCTGGAGGGGCTCCTCCAGGGTTTCCTGGACTTTTTGGCGGTGGAGCGCCGCCTCGCCCGCCTGACGGTGGAGAGCTACGGGCTCGACCTGCGGGCCTTCCTCGCGGTCCTCCGGGAAGGGGGGGCGGCCCGGCCCTCCGCCTGGGACCGCTCTGTGGTGACGGACCATCTCGGGAGGCTCCGGGGGGAGGGGAAGTCCGATCGGACGCTGCGCCGCCACCTCTCCGCCATCCGCTCCTTCGCCCGCTACCTGGCGGGGGAGGAGATTGTCCCGGAGGACTTCACCGCCGGCGTCGTCCAGTCCGCGGCCTGGAGGCGGCTGCCCAAGACCCTCACCGGCGAGGAGATGGACCGCCTCCTCGCCGCCCCGGACGCGAAGACCCTCGAGGGCCGCCGGGACGGGGCCATGCTCGAGCTCCTCTACGCCACCGGGATGCGGGTGAGCGAGCTGGTGCAGCTGCGGCTGGGCCAGATCCGGCTCGACGCGGGCTTCTGCCTGGTCCACGGCAAGGGGGACAAGACCCGCCTCGTCCCCCTCGGAGACTTGGCCCGGCAGCGGGTGGGGGCCTACCTCGAGGAAGTCCGGCCCGCCTTCCGCCGGGGGAGGCTCAGCGGCCACCTCTTCCTCACCCGGAGGGGAGGGCCCATGACCCGGCAGGCCTTCTGGCAACGCTTGAGGAAATGGTCGAAAGTTGCTGGAATACAACGTGCAATTAGCCCGCATATGCTGCGCCACAGCTTCGCCACCCATCTCCTCCGCCGGGGGGCCGATCTCCGGTCGATTCAAGCCCTTCTGGGCCATGCCGACATTGCCACGACCGAGGTCTACACCCAGGTGGACCGGGAGGGTCTGCGGCGGATGGTGGACCGCTTCCATCCCCGCGGATAGCGTACAACGAGCGAAAGCCTGGCCCTCAAGCCTATTGACGCCCCAAGGCGGGGGGGGTACGATCCGCCCCGGCGTGTAGGTGTGATGTAGATCACCGCGCACGAGGAGCACAGCCCTTTTGGCCATCCGGACGTCCGCCTCGCCTCTCGCAGGCCCCGATCGGCTCATCCACATCATTGGCAACCGGGACGAGTCCCTGCGGGCGGTGGAGAGGGCCTTTGGGGTCAAGGTCCGGATCACCTCGGAGGGCATGGCCGCCGAGGGGGAGCCGGAGGCGGCCGAGGCGGCCCTCCGTTTCCTGGACGATTTGGCCTTCTGCCTGGACGAGGGGCTGCGCTTCGACCCCTCGGACGTGGCGACCCTGGTGCGGGGCGTGGCGGCGGAGCCCGGCCTCACCCTCCGGGACCTGGCCTCCGCCCGCGTCCCGGTCTCCTCGAAGCGGCGCTACATCATCCCCAAGACCCCGGTCCAGCGGGACTACCTGGAGGCCATCGGCGAGTGCGAAATCGTCTTCGGCATCGGGCCGGCCGGCACGGGCAAGACCTATCTGGCCATGGCGGCCGCCGTCTCGGGCCTGCTCCAGAAGGCCTACTCCCGCATCGTCCTCACCCGCCCGGTGGTGGAGGCCGGCGAGAAGCTGGGGTTCCTGCCCGGCGACCTGCAGGAGAAGGTGAACCCCTATCTCCGCCCCCTCTTCGACGCCCTGAACGACATGGTGGAGTTCGAGCGGGCCGAGCGCCTCATCCAGCGCGGGGAGATCGAGGTGGCGCCCCTGGCCTACATGCGGGGCCGCTCGCTGAACGACTCCTTCGTCATCCTGGACGAGGCCCAGAACACCACGCCCGAGCAGATGAAGATGTTCCTCACCCGGCTGGGCTCGGGGAGCAAGGCCATCGTCACGGGGGACATCACCCAGATCGACCTTCCCGAGTCCGCGGGATGCGGCCTCATCCACGTGCGGAAGATCCTGGCCGGCATCGACGAGGTGCGGTTCATTCTCTTCACCGAGCGGGACGTGGTCCGCACTCCGCTCGTGAGGAAGATCGTCGCCGCTTATGAAGCGCGGATATGAACCGCCCACGGACGCCCGTCCCGTCCGCCCACGCGTAGGGACCCCCCCGAGGACAACGACCCCTTGAATCAGCGCACCGGAAGCCCAAAAGCGCCCGGCAAAACCAAGAACGGCTCCCACCGGAGCATGTCCCAGCGCATCTTCCGGAAGGTGATGCCCCAGCGCCTCGCGGTGGGCGGCCGCTTCTTCCCCTGGGTGATGGGCGCCGCCCTGAGCCTCTTCCTGGCCGCCGTGACGACGACGGGGTTCTATTCCGGCGCCCCGGCCTACCGCGCCGGGGACATCGCCCGCCGGGACATCAAGGCGCCCCAGGACATGCTCGTCCCGGACCCCGCCGCCACCGAGGCCCTGCGCCAGGAGGCGCGCGAGCGCGTCCTGCCGCACTACGACCTGGACCCCCAGCTGGCCGAGGAGATCCAGGGCAAGGTCCGCTCCGCCTTCGACGCCATCCAGCGGACCCTGCGGGCCCAGACCGACGCCACGCGGGACGCCCTCCTGGCCGGGCGCGGCGCCGAGGTGATCTCCGAGGCCCGCGTGCTCGAGGAGACCCGCCGCTCCCCGGCCTTCCTGGCGGCCGCGGAGGCCTTCGAGCGCCACCTGGACGGCGCGGTGGCGCCGGCCCTGGCCGAGTGGATGCGCGGGGAGGGCTACGCCGGCTGGATCCGGGACGACCTGACCGCCCTCATCGGCGCCGCCCTCGCCGCCGCCATCGTGAGCGACCGGCAGCTCTACGCCGCCCACGCGGCCAAGGGGGTCGCCGTCCGCGACATCCGCTCGGGCCGGCGCGTCTCCCTGGACAGATCGGTCCACCCCATCGAGCTCCGCGGGGTAGAGGAGTTCCTCCGCCGCCGCGCCGCTCAGCCCGGCCTCCAGGCCCCCCCCCCGCGGCGCGAGGCCCTCGTCGGCCTCGCCGCGAAGCTGGTGCGGCCCACCCTGACCTTCAACGGCCGCGCGACGGTGGAGGCGCAGCAGGAGGAGGCCGCCAAGGCCGAGCCCGTCTCCCAGCTCCTCAAGGAAGGGGAGATGATCGTCCGCGAGGGCGAGCGCCTGACCGAGGCCCACCTCCTCCGCCTCCGGAGTCTCGACCGGCAGGATCGCCAGCGCCACGTCCTCGACAACATGCTGGGGACGGCGGCGGTCACCTTCATCCTCCTCTCGCTCTCCTGGGTGTGCGCGCAGCGCTACCTGCTGAGCATCCTGGGCGGCCCAAAATCGCTCACCCTCTTCGTGATCCTGCTCGCCTCCCAGGCCCTCCTGCTCAAGCTGGGGATCGTGGTGGCCCACAGCTTCCAGGACGCCTACCGGGGCGTGGCCATCCAGTCCTTCTACTTCATCATCCCCTTCGCCTCGGCGCCGATGCTGGCCGCCCTCCTGCAGGGCCGCTCCGCCGCGGTGCTGATGGCCGTGATGAGCGCGGGCCTCACCGCCATGATCATCCCGGTGAACGTGCAGTACAGCCTGGTGGCCCTCGCGGGGGGGATCTACTCGGCCATCCGGTGGAAGAACTACCGCCATCGCTCCTCCATCCTCGTCGCCTGCGCGGCGGTGGGGCTCCTCAGCGCCGCGCTGGCGGCGGGCTTCAGCATGCAGGAGGGCCTCACCTTCGCCATGCAGCACTGGCACAACGCCCCGCTGGCCTTCCTGGGCGGGCTCGCCAACGTGATCGTGGTGTCGGCCGCCATGCCGCTCTTGGAGTCGATCTTCAAGCAAACCACCGACATGCGCCTGCTGGAGCTGACGGACCAGAACCACCCCGTCCTCCGCCAGCTGGTGGTGCGGGCGCCGGGCACCTATCACCACAGCCTGATCGTGGGGAACCTGGCCGAGGAGGCCGCCGAGGCCATCCACGCTCACCCGCTGCTCGTCCGGGTCGGGGCCTACTTCCACGACATCGGCAAGATCTTCAAGTCCGAGTACTTCGTCGAGAACCAGGGCCGCG
>JBBTDR010000087.1:0-1094 GCA_038042665.1 Nitrospinota bacterium | reverse complement strand
CCCTCCCGCAAGGCGGGGAATCTTAGACCGCCCCCGCGCGAGCGTCAAGGCGCCGGGGCTCGGTTGATGGCCCCGCGCCCGCCGCCGTATGGTGGGCCAGGGGGGGAGATCCCCCCGCCGCGCCGGCCCTCTCGCTGGAGACCTTGTTCCCTTGCGACCCCTGCCCCGCCGCCCCGCATGAGCGCTCCCTTTCCCCCCGGCAAGCTGCCCCACGGCGTCCTGGCGGACCTGCTCGCCCGCTTGGAGGGCCACCCGAGGCTCGCCGTGGGCCCGGGCGTGGGGGTGGACGCCGCCGTCATCGAGATGGGCGGCCGCCTCCTCGTGGCGAAGAGCGACCCCGTGACCTTCGTCGAGGCGCGCATCGGCTGGTACGCCGTCCACGTGAACGCGAACGACGTGGCCTGCATGGGGGCCTCTCCCGCCTGGTTCCTGATGACCCTGCTCCTGCCCGGGGGCCGGGCGGACCGGCGGATGGTGGAGGCGATCTGGGAGGACGCCCGCGCCGCTTGCCGGGAGCTGGGCGTCACCCTCTGCGGGGGCCACACCGAGATCACGGCGGGCCTCCCCCGCCCCATCCTCTGCGGCCAGATGCTCGGCGAGGTGGCGCGGGAGGACCTCATCCGGGGGGACGGCGCCCGGCCGGGCGACGCCATCCTCCTCACCCGGGCCGTGCCGGTCGAGGGCACCGCCATCCTCGCCGGGGCCAAGGGGGAGGAGCTCGCCCCCGCGCTGGGCCGGGAGCTCATCCAGCGCGCCCGGGGCTACCTGGACGACCCCGGCCTCAGCGTGGTGAGAGCCGCCCTCGCCGCCGCCCGGACGGGGAAGGTCCACGCCATGCACGACCCCACCGAGGGCGGCCTCGCCACCGGGCTCCACGAGCTGGCCCAGGCGGCGGGGCTCGGGGCCGTCATCGAGGAGGAGGCCATCCCCCTCGCCCCCGAGGGCGAGGCCCTCTGCCGGGCGCTGGGGCTCGACCCGCTCGGGGTGATCACCTCCGGCGCCCTCCTCCTGGCGGTCCCCCCCGGGCACGAAGGAGAGGTGCGCCGGGCGCTCACCGGGGCGGGCGCCCTGGGGGCGCGGATCGGTACAATGGG
>JBBTDR010000086.1:0-7265 GCA_038042665.1 Nitrospinota bacterium | reverse complement strand
GTGCACCCCCGGCATGAGGCGCTGGACGTGGGGGATGAGGGCGGCCACGTCCGCGTCGGGGGGCCGGGCCCAGCGCGCCATGAGGGTGCCCGGCTGGGGGTTCAGGGGCTGGAGGATGACCTCCTGGATGTGGCCGTACCTCTTGTGCAGCGCCGCGATGGCCTCCAGGGTCTCGACCCTCTCCTCGGGCCGCTCCCCGATGCCGATGAGGATGCCCGTGGTGAAGGCGATCCCGAGCCTGCCCGCCGCCTCCACAGTGGCGAGCCGGAGCGCCGGGGCCTTGGTGGGGGCGTGGCGGTGGGCCACCCCGGCGGTGGCCCCGGGGCTCACCGTCTCGGCCATCATCCCCAGGCTCACGTTCCAGGGTTTCAGGAGTTCCAGCTCCCAGGCCTCGAGGGTGCCGATGTTGGTGTGGGGGAGCATCCCCTCGGCCAGGCACATGCGGCAGACCTCGGCGCAGTAGGCGGCGTAGGAGCCGAAGCCCCACCCGGCGAGCTGCTTGCGGAGCCCCGCGTGGCGGTCGATGCCCTCGCCCGTCATCACCAGGGCCTCGATCACCCCCTGGGCGGCGGCCCAGCGGGCCCGGCGGGCGCACTCCCCGGGCGGGAGCAGCACCGGGGCGTCGCTCCTGAAGCTGCAATAGCCGCAGCGGTTCACGCACCAAGTGGTGACCGGCAGGGTGAAGTTGAAGGAGTAGGTGATGGCTCTCAGGGCCGGGCTCCCGGGGAGGCGTGGGATGAGAGGCTCCGCGACGCCCTGATCCTATCGGCCCTCCGGAGGGAAGGCAAGGGGCACAGCTAGATGACCCCCTTCTCCCTGAGCCCTGCCAGCCCGGCCTTGGGCCGCCCGAGGAGGCCGCAGAGAATCTCCTCGGTGTGCTCGCCCAGGAGGGGGGGCGGGAGCTGGACCTCGCCCGGGGTGTCCGAGAGCTTGATGGGGATGCCCATCATCCGGAGGACGCCGGTGCGGGCGTGCTCCACCTCGACCACCATCCCGCGGTGGCGCACCTGGGGGTCGGAGGTCACCTCGGCCAGGTCCTTCACCGGGCCGCAGGGCACACCCCCCTTCGAGATGCGCTCGATCCACTCCGCCCGCTTGCCCCGGATGAGGGTTGTCTCGATCTCCCGCTCGATCTCCTCCCGCCCGGCCACCCGGTCGGGGTTCTTCTTCCAGCGCGGGCTGTCGGCCAGGTCCTCCCGCCCGATGGCCCGGGCGAAGCGGTCCCATAGGCCGTCGTTCGCGGCGGCCACGATGATCTCGCCGTCCGCGCAGCGGAACTCCCGGTAGGGGGAGATGCTGGGGTGGCGGTTGCCGTTGCGGCGGGGGGGCTTGCCCGTGGCGAAGAAGTTGCCCGCCATGTGGCTCATGAGGGCGGCCTGGCCGTCCTGGATGGCGATGTCCACGTGCTGGCCCCGGCCCGTCTTCTGCCGCGCGAGGATGGCGAGGAGGATGCCCTGGATGGCGAACAGCGCGGTGGTGAGGTCCGCGATGGCGATGCCGCCCTTGCAGGGGGGGCCGTCCGCCGTGCCGGTGATGCTCATGAAGCCCCCCTCGGCCTGGAGGAGGATGTCGTAGGCGGGCCGCTCGCGGTAGGGCCCGGTCTGGCCGTAGCCCGAGATGGAGCAGTAGACGAGGCGCGGGTTGATCCTTTGGCAGTCCTCCCAGCCGAAGCCGAGGCGCTCGACGGCGCCGGGGCGGAAGTTCTGCACCAGGATGTCCGCCTCCCGCACGAGATCGCGGAGGATCGCCTTGCCCTCCCCGGCCTTGAGGTTGAGGGTGAGGCTCCTCTTGTTGCGGTTCACGGCCTGGAAGTAGCTGCTCTCCCCGCCCGGGTAGAAGGGGGGCCAGAGCCGGGTGTCGTCGCCTCCGTCGGGGTTCTCGACCTTGAGGATCTCGGCCCCCATGTCCCCCAGCATCATGGTGCAGAAGGGCCCCGCCAGGACGCGGGAGAGGTCCACGACCCGCAGGCCTTCGAGCGGCATGGTCATGCGAGAGGCTCCTTCGGGAAGGAACGGAATCATTGCGGTGATGGGTTCATTGTAGGGGCGTTCCATGGAACGCCCCTACGGGGTCCAAATGATTCCTGGGCGCGCGCTATCGCCCCGCGCCCAGGGCCTTCAGCACCGCCTCGCGCACCTGGGGGACGGGCATCTTCGTCCCCGTCCACATCTCCCAGGCGACCGCGCCCTGGTGGACGAGCCAGCCTACCCCCGAGAGGCCGCGCGCCCCCCGGCGGCGGGCCGCCTTGAGGAAGGCGGTCTCGGAGGGGTTGTAGACGGCGTCCGAGCAGATGGCCCCCGGGGGGATGGCCTCCTCCGGCAGGGGCAGGGCCGCCATGCGGGCGGCGTCCCCGGTCATGCCCTGGCTCGTGGTGTTCACGATGAGCTGGCTGTCCTTCGCGGCGGCGGCGAGGCCGTCGAGCCCCCGGCCCGCGATGGAGAGGGCGGGGAAGGCGCTCTTCACGGCCGCGGCCAGCGCCGCGGCCTTCTCCGCCGTGCGGTTGCGGATCTCGAGGTGGGCGGCGCCGCATTGGGCGAGCTTGACCGCGATGGCCCGGGCCGCGCCCCCGGCGCCGAGGAGGAGGCAGCGCATCCCCCGGGGGCCCGTCCCCATCTCTTCTTCCAGGGAGCGGAGCCAGCCGGCGCCGTCGGTGTTGTGGCCCTTCATCCGGCCCCCGGGCTCGAAGGTGATGACGTTCACCGCCCCCATGAGGCGGGCGTCCTCGCTCAGCTCGTCCATCAGGGAGGCCACGGCCACCTTGTGGGGGATGGTGATGCACAGCCCCGCGAAGCCCATCGCCTGGGCGCCCCGCACGGCCGCCTCGATCCTCGCCGGCGCGACCTCGTAGGCCAGGAAATGGAAGGGCGCGCCCAGCGCCGCCGCCGCCGTGTTGTGCAGGGTGGGCGACATGGTGTGCCCGAGCGGGTAGCCGAAGATGGCGAGGGTTTTTTCGAGGGCCATGCCGGAATCTCCGAGGGATGTGCCCGCGCCTGTCGCGCCCCGGCGGGTTGCGCTAGAGTAGGCCGGAAGCCCGGGAGCCGCAACAGGGAGACCCCTCCGGGCGCCGGTCCCTTTTCACCCCCGATTCCGCCACCGAGAGGAGAGCGGGAGATGCCCACCGTCCAGGCCGCCACCATGCTCCAGCCTGGCGAGATCGCCCTGCGGGAGTACCCCAAGCCCGAGGTCGCCGAGGACGCCCTCCTCCTGAAGGTGGCCGCCGTCGGGGTGTGCGGCTCGGACAAGCACATGTACCACGGGCGGATGAACCTCCCCTGGCCCGTCATCCCGGGGCACGAGTTCAGCGGGGTCATCGAGGCCATCGGCCCCAGGGCGAACGCCGCGATGAAGGTCGTGGGAGGGCCCCTCAAGGAGGGCGACGCCGTCACCGTGGCGCCGGGCAGCCAGGCCTGCGGCAAGTGCTGGTTCTGCGTCCACGTGCCCCACCGGCCTCAGCTCTGCCCCAACCGCACCGTCTTCGGCTTCCGCACCTCGGCCGAGCCGCCCCACCTCTACGGGGCCTTCGCGGAGTACGTCTACGTGCCGGGCAGCTCCTTCGTCCTGAAGCTCCCCCGGGGGCTCCCGCTCGAGCGCGCGGCCCTGGCCGAGCCCCTCGCGGTGGCCATGCGGGCGGCGGCCCGGGCGATGCAGCCCGGTGTGTCCTGGGCCGGGGAGGGCTTGGGCGTCGGCTCGCGCTGCGCGGTGATGGGGGTGGGGCCCATCGGCCTCCTCGTGGTGGCCACCCTCAGGACCATGGGAGCGGGGGAGATCATCGCCCTCGACCTGTCGGAGGAGCGCCTGGAGTTTTCGAGGAAGTTCGGCGCGACCCGCACCGTGAACATCGGCCGGCTCTCCGAGCCGCGGCGCAAGGAGCAGGTGCTCGGCTGGACGGACGGGGTGGGGCCCGACGTGGTGATCGAGGCGGCGGGGGTGCCCGCGGCCTTCGCCGAGGGGCTGGAGCTCGTGCGGCGGGGCGGGCGGCTCGTCGAGGTGGGCCACTACGGCGACCCGGGCGGGGTGGAGATCCGACCCCACCGGGTGTGCCACAAGGACGTGGACATCCTGGGCTCCTGGGCCTATCCCCAGGTGCAGTTCGAGCCCGCGCTGGACATGCTCCTGCGCTCGCCGCTGCCGCTCGACGAGATGTTCACCCACCGCATGCCGCTCGCCCAGGTGCAGGCCGGGATCGAGCTCACCGGCACGGGGGACTGCCTCAAGGTGCTCCTGAAGCCCTAGGCGAGGCCCAACACGTTCTGGGCGGGGGGGGCATGTTCCTGGCCGGCTTCGCGCGCCTCTTCATCCGCCGCCGCTTCGGCGGGGGAGCGGGCAGGTCCGGCCCCTGGGGCGGGGGAAGGGGGAGGGAGGGGAGAGCATGTTCCGCTTGTGGTTCACCGGCTTTTGCGCCACCGCCTTGGGGATCGCCCTGCTCGTCATATCGTTCTTCACCGCCGAGCAAGATGCGCTGACCTTCAAGGCGATCGGCGCGAATCTGTTCATAATGGGCGGTATCTGCCTGGCGGTCTGGTTCTTCATCCGGCGGCGCCGATCCTAGCCCAGCCGCCCGCCTAGGCCTCCGGCACCTCCTCCACCTTCAGATTCAGCAAATCCAGCGTCTCGGCGCGCTCGCAGTCCTTGAGGTCCAGGGCGTCGAGGGCGGCGAGGGAGGCGTTCAGCCGGTTCACCCCCGCCGTGAGCGCGGCGAGCCGCCCCGGCGCGACGGGGTGGTTCATGCTCTCCGCCTGCGCCTTCACCTGACCCTCGGTGAGCGCGGGTCCCCCGCCCGAGGGCTCGGCGGGCGCGGGGAGGTTCCACGGCGCGGGCGGGGCCCCGGGGGCCACGAGCGGGCGGCGCCTCCACCAGGGGTGCTCACGCTCGTAGGCCGCCCCGATCCGGAGGAGCAAGGCCTCTTCTCCCCATCTTCCCGCGATCTGGAGCCCCACCGGCAGGCCCGCCTCCGTGAAGCCGCAGGGGAGCTGGAGGGCCGGGACGCCGACCGCGCTGAAGGGCACGGTCGCGTGGCTGATGGGGGGCCAGGTCTTCATCCCGTCCAGGCAGTCCTCGATGGCGGGGGGCTGGATGGGGGAGGTGGGGGCCACGATGGCGTCCACCCGCCGGTAGATGGCCGCCGCCTGGCGGATGAAGAGGGCGCGCGCCCGCTGGGCCTGGACGTAGCGCCAGCCCGGGACGAAGAGGCTCTGCTCGAAGAAGTCCGCCCCGGGGGAGACGTACTCCTCCCGCCGCCCGCGCAGGAAGGCGCGGTGGTAGTCCGCGCTCTCGGGCCCCACCACGGCGGCGTAGGCCGCCTGGCCCAGCACCGCCCAGGGCACCTCGATCTCCACGACGCGCGCGCCCAGCTTCTCCAGCTCCCCGATCGCCGCGCGGACGAGCGCCTCCACCTCCGTGTCGTACCCCGGCCAGAAGTGGTTCGCCGGCACCCCCAGGGTGAGGCCCCGGAGGTCCCGCCCGATCTGGGCCCGGAAGTCCGGCGGGGCCGCCTGGCCCGTGGCGGGGTCGGCGGAGTCGGGGCCGGCGATGACTTGAAGAAGGATGGCGGCGTCCTCCACCGTGCGGGCCATCGGGCCCACCACGTCGAAGCTCCGCCCCAGCGGCACCGCCCCCGAGCGGCTCACCCGGCCATAGGTCGCCCGGATGCCCGCCAGGCCGCAGTAGGCGGAGGGGAGTCTCACCGAGCCCCCGGTGTCCGAGCCGAGCGCCGCGAGGGCCATCCCCGCCGCGGCCGCCGCGCCCGAGCCGCTGCTGCTCCCGCCCGGGGTGCGGCGGGTGTCCCAGGGGTTGCGCGTGGGGCCGAAGAAGGTGTCCGCCCCGGTGGCTCCCCGGGCGAACTCCTGAAGGTTGGTCTTCCCGATGATGACCGCCCCGGCCCCGATGAGCCGCCGCACGGCGGTGGCGGTCCCTTTCGCCACATGGTCCTTGAGGATGCGGCTCCCGGCCGTCATGGGGTGGCCCTCGAGGTCGAGGAGGTCCTTCAGGGCGATCGGGATCCCGTGGAGCGGCCCCCGGCAGCGGCCCTTCTTCAACTCCGCCTCGCGCTCCCCGGCCTGGCGGCGGGCGAGGCCGAGGGTGGGGGTGATGAAGGCGTTGAGGGTCTTCTCGTGTGCCTCCATCCGGCCGATGCAGGCCTCGAGCACCTCGGCGGGGCGCACCTCCCCCCTCGCGATGCGGGGGGCCAGCTCGCCGATGGGTGCGAAGGCCAGGTCGTCCGCGCTCAAGGGGCTCTCCTTGCTCAAGGGGTTCTCCTTCGTTCGCCCGGGGCCGGCCGGAGGCCCCTTGTAGCGGGGATGAGGGAGGGGAGGCAAGGCGGCGGCCCGGCCAGGGAGCCGTCCCGCCGGCCGCCCTTCCGGCTCCCTCCGCTCCGATGCCGGCGGGCGGCCGCCCAAATTTTGGGCGGTGTTCGAATTTGAAGTGGATTCGTCCTGTCGTGCGGCAGGGGCGGTTCGCGAACCGCCCCTACGCGCAGGGCAGGCTCCGCGAAGCATCTCGGTTTTTGGATCACGCGCAAGGCCGACCCCAGGATTCTTCGGCCCCTTGGGCCTCGGAATGACACCAAAATGCGGGCGAATTGGGACACTGCCAAGTTTCGCCCCCACTTGCAAAATATTTAGACATATCTAAAATTATATTTATGGTCGCAAAATAGTTCGCCCGTACTCCTCCCGCCCGGGAGGGGCGGGCGCACCCCATCGAGAGGAGAACGATCATGCGCTGGATTGGAGCGGCGGCGGTGGCGCTGGTGGCGGGATGGGCCCCGGTTCCGGAGGCCCAAGGGGCGGAGCGGGTGTTCCACGTGCTGGCGGCGGAGCCGAGGGGGACGGCGGCGGCGGCGCGGGAGTCTTTCCCGGCGGCCAAGCTCCCGGAAGGCGGCGGCTACGTGCTCAAGGCGCCGGATGCCAAGGGCGACTGGCAGGTGTCGGCCTATGTGTTTCTGCCGGCGCAGATCGCCGTCCGGAGGGGAGATGACGTGGCGCTGCATTTCGCGGGGATCAACGGGGCGATCCACACCCTCACGGTGGAGCACTACCAGACCCAAGCGGTGGAGCTGCGGCGGGGGAACATCCGGACCCTCCGCTTCAAGGCGGACAGGGCTGGGGTGTTCCGCATCGTGTGCCGGGAGCACCCGCCCTCGATGACGGGCGAGCTGATCGTGCTGGAGTAGGCCCCCTGGGTCCCCCCCCTCCCGGCGGCCACGCGCCCGGGAGGGGGGTAGTGTACCAATTAACCCTTATTTTACTGTAATTATTCTATGAAGG
>JBBTDR010000085.1:742-4214 GCA_038042665.1 Nitrospinota bacterium | reverse complement strand
CTTCGCTCCCTCGGAATGACATCCTTTGCCCGTCTTGCAAACTGACCCACTACCGGATTTTCCCCTCGGCGGAGGGGCGGGGGTGGGCGGGAGGAGGCCCGCTAGGCCTTGCCGGCCGGGGGCTCGCGCCACTCCTCGACGAAGGCGTAGGCGTTGTGGTCGTGGATGGACTCGAAGTTCTCGACGTGGACCTGGAACCACTTGACGCGGGGGTCCTGGCGCAGCCGGAGGGAGGCCTCGCGCACCACGTCCTCGACGAAGCGGGGGTTGTCGAAGGCCTTCTCGGTCACGAACTTCTCGTCCTCGCGCTTGAGGACGGGGTAGAGGGCGCAGCTGCCCGACTCCTCCGCGATCTCGACGATCTCCTCGATCCAGAGCTCCCCCTCGAAGCGCACCTTGATGTGGATGTTCCCGCGCTGGTTGTGGGCCCCCCGGGCGCTGATCTCCTTGGAGCAGGGGCACAGGGTGGCCACGTTCACCCGCACGCTCAGGACGAAGTCGCGCACCGCCCCGGCCGACGCCTCGAAGCCGCAGTCGAAGGCCAGCATCCCGGAGGCGCCGGTGACGGGGGCCTCGCGCACCAGGAAATAGGGGAAGCTCACGGCGAAGTGGGCGGTCTGGGCGTCCAGGCGCTGGCGGATCGATTCGAGGATCTCGGGCACGCGGTCCACGCTGATGAGCCCGTTGTGCTCGTTCAGCACCTCGAGGAAGCGGCTCATGTGGGTGCCCTTGAAGTGGTGGGGCAGGTCCACGTACATGTCCACCGTCCCCACCGTGTTCTGGGTCTTGCGGGCGCGATCGCGCACCACGATGGGGTAGCGGATGTTCTTGACGCCCACCTTGTCGATCTTGACGTTGCGATCGTCCGTGCTGCCCTGCACGTCGGCCAGCTCGGCGGATTGCGAGGGGGTGCCTGACATGGGCGGTGGTTCCTTTCCTGGGCGCCTCTCGTCGGAGGGGCCGGCGGCTCAGCGCTCGGGGTGGAGGAGCCGGCCGCGGTCGATCTCCGCCATCTTCTCCGACACCGCCCCGGCCAGGTCGATGCCGCGCGCGTTCGCGAAGTTCAGCAGGGCGATGAGGACGTCCGCCGCCTCGCCGCGGAAGGCCGCGTCCTCCACCGCCCGCCCTTTCCAGACCTTCTTCTCCAGGTTGGCGAGCTCGCCCGTCTCCCCCGCCAGCTCCAGGGCGAAGAAGCGGGGCTCCCGCCGGGGGAAGGCGGCCCGCTGGTAGGCGTCGAACTCTCCCTGGAGGTGCCGCAGGCCCTCGTAGGAGCGGGGAAGGCGCGCGGAGCCTTCATCCTTCACGGGTCGATCGCCCTCCCTCGAGGGGCGCCGCGCGCCCTGGGCGCGGCCCCGAAGGGGGAGTGTCTCACCCGCATGGGCACTCCGTCAACGAGGGTCCGAAATGTATTGGCAGATGGCTAGCCGGTGGCCGCGACCTTTCCTAGGTGCTCCGAAAGGGCCTCAGTAACCACTGAGTTTAAGGTTTTCTTTCCGCTCGAAATTGCAAGAATAGCCGCCTTCCGATGCAATTCTGGCCCAACGCGAACATTGAAAGAACCCTTGAATGGAGTGTTGGGCTTTTTCTTTTCTTTCCTGCACTGAGCCAAATAATCTTCCACGGCCCCGCGGAAAGCATTTTTTAGGCTTTTTACGTCAGTGCCTTCAAAGGTGACGAGGTCACGGATAAACTCAATCTTTCCATGAAAAACTTCATCCTCGTCACTGTAGCGCACCGAACCCAAATAGCCCTTGTATTCCATCGTATCTCTCACAGCAGCCCCTCCTCCTCTAGAGCTGTCAGCACGTCTTTCATTGCATACATTTTCACAGTATTCCCCGGGTGGGGTTTGTGAAGGTTAATGCTATGTCCTGAACCATGCGCAAACCTCCTTCTTGAACCCCTGGTCTTGCCTGTTGGTTTCTCTTCGGCGTATCCTAACGCCTTCAGGTGACGGGCCATCTCATCCCAACTGAAGTCCTTGGGGCACTCCTTAAAGCGCTCGATGAGTTTTTCCTTTTTGCTCACGAGCGCCTTCCCTTTCTCTCCCAATGGCGGGCGGCTCAAGCTACGCAAAGAAAATATACCGGCCCATGCAACTTATTGCAACTAAATTTAGTCGCAAAATGGCAAAATTTCGCCGCTGGGGCGATTTTTTGCCACCCACGGAAAAATTCTGTACGTAAGTAAACAAATATTTACGATTACATTTCATGCGCCCCAAACCGGCCCACTACTCCGAAATGAGAGATTCCCCAGCCGATTTGACGCCCCGCCGCGGGGAGAATACCCTTCGCCTTGGGCCCGGGGCGGGAGCCCCGGGCCTTTCTCCTTCATCCATTCCAGGCCCTCGCGTCCGAGACCCGAGAGGAGACTCGCCTTGCCGAATATCGACCTGCACCACCACATCAACATCCCTGCGGCCGAGGAGCTGGCCGCCTCGGAGCGCAAGCGCCGGCCCCAGCACGCGGACGGCTTCGAGAACTTCTTCCCCCCCGTCTCCGCCGAGCACAACCGCCGCTTGAACCAGGAGAGGTGGGCGGTCCAGCTCCGCGACGCCCAGCGGAAGGTGGCCGACATGAAGGCCGACCGGCTCGACATGGCCCTGGTCTCCACCTCGCCCCCCCACTTCTTCTACTGGATCGGCGGGACGCTCGGGAACGAGGTCTGCCGCGTCACGAACGACGGGATCTCGGCCTTCTGCAAGAAGGACGCGGCCCACTTCCGGGGGCTCGGCAACGTGCCCCTCCAGAACGGGGGCGAGGCGGCCGCGGCCGAGCTCGAGCGCGCGATGCGGCTTGGGCTCCTCGGCTGCGTCATCGCCGACCGGGTCGGCCCCCACGCCCTGGACGAGCCCCAGTTCGAGCCCTTCTGGGCGGCGGCCGAGCGGCTGGGGGCCCTCGTCTTCGTCCACCCCGACTTCGCCGACTTCAAGCCCCTCTACCCCTACTACATGGCCAACTGCGTGGGGAACCCGCTGGCCACCACGGTGGCGGCGGCCCGGCTCATCCTCTCGGGCCACTTCGAGCGCTACCCGGGCCTCAAGCTCCTCCTCGCCCACGCGGGGGGCAACCTCCCCTGGTCCATCGGGCGCATCCAGCACTCCTGGAACGCGCGGCCCGAGACCAAGGTCCACACCCCGCACCCGCCGCGGCACTACTTCAAGAACCTCTACTTCGACGTCATCACCTTCAGCCAGTCCGCCCTGCGCTGGATGGTGCAGGAGGTGGGGGCGGACCACGTGGTCTGCGGCACGGACTACCCCTACGACATGATGCAGGAGCGGGTGGTGGACTTCGTCGAGGGCGCGGGCCTGAGCGCCGCCGACCAGGAGAAGGTTCTCCGCGCGAACCCCGCGAAGCTCATCCGCCTCTAGGCCGGCTGTTGAAAAAGGCGCCTTTTTCAACAGCCTGCTAAGCGTGAAGTCTCGCAACGTTGTTCCTCCGAGGAAGCGTCAGGCTTCTCCCTCTCC
>JBBTDR010000085.1:0-732 GCA_038042665.1 Nitrospinota bacterium | reverse complement strand
TGCGGTTCAATTTCGGGAGGGGCGGCCGGCCGTTCCCTCACCCCCTCCCCCTCTCCCAAGGGGAGAGGGGTGGAGGCGCCGCGAGACTCATCCGGGCATTTGCTCGGTTAAGAAGCTGCTAGGATTTCGCAGTTAGCCCCAGCCGAGGAGACCCCATGTACACCGCCACCAAGGACCTCATCCTCCCCACCACCATCACGGGCTCGCTGCCCAGGCCCGGCTGGTTCACCGAGAACATGAAGGGCAAGCCCTTCCGGCTGGCGATGGTGGACAAGACCTTCCGCGAGCAGTACCTCGACAACCTCTCCTGCCTCATCCGCGACCAGGAGCGCGCCGGCCTCGACATCGTGACCGACGGCGACTCCCGCTTCGACAACAACGTGGGCGGCCGCGACTGGGTGGGCTACGTGGTGGACCGCCTCCAGGGCTTCTCGGGCTACGAGACCTCCCGCAGCCACGCCGCCTGGGGGGGCTCGGTGCCGGGCGAGATCATGTACGAGGTCCTCGAGGCCCGGATGCTGCCCCGCGTCACGGGCAAGGTCGGGCCCGGCCCCCTGGAGTACCCCCAGCTCTGGCGCAGCGCCCAGCAGATGACCACGAAGCACGTGAAGTTCGGCTCCATCAGCGCCGACTGCGTGGAGTCCATCGTCTCGAACCGCCACTACAAGAGCCGCCGCGAGCTCGTGCTCGACCTCTGCGGGGTGATGCACGCCGAGTTCACGCGCCTGGCGG
>JBBTDR010000084.1:0-3724 GCA_038042665.1 Nitrospinota bacterium | reverse complement strand
AGTTCAAGTTCGACTCGAGCTACAACCTCTACCTCTACCAGGTGAAGCGGGTGGAGGTGGTGGACAAGCACACCGTCCGGCTCCACCAGCAAGACCTCGGCAAGGGCATGACCCTCCCCGCCCTGGCCGGCTACTTCACCCGCCCGGTCCTCGTCTCGCCCAAGGCCTACGACAAGGACATCGAGCGCTTCCGCAAGATGCCGGTCCACGGCGGCCCCTTCAAGGTCACCGAGTACAAGCACAACCAGTTCCTGCACATGGAGCGCTTCAAGGACTACCACATCCAGGGCCGGCCCTACCTGGACCGGGTCGAGATCTCCTACATGCCGGACGCCAACCAGCGCCTCAACGCCCTGCGCGCCGGCGAGATCGACATCATCAACAGCGTCCCCCTCTCGCTCGTCCAAACGCTGGAGAAGACCTCCGGCGTCAAACTCTACACCGACAAGACCGCCACCACCCTGGCCGCACCCATCAACAACCAGCGCGGCGCCTTCGCGGATATCCGCGTGCGAAAGGCCCTCGGCTGCTACGGGGTCGACCGCGGGCTCATCGCGAAGACAGCGCTGCGGGGTCTCACCGTGCCCTGGGCCACCTTCGCCTCGCCGGGCGCCAAGGACGCTCTCGACCTCGCCGCCGAGTGCCCCTTCGACCCGGCGAAGGCCAAGCAGCTCCTCGCCCAAGCGGGGCACGGCCCCCAGAACCCCTTCAAGTTCGCCATGGTCGTGATGAACACCGACCCCACTTACCTGGAAGTGGCGCAGGTCATGAAGACGGCCTACGCCCAGATGGGCGTCCAGATGGACATTCAAGTCGTGGACCGGGCCACCTGGGGCAACCAGTTCGTCACCAAGCGGGTCGTGGACATGACGATCCAGGATTCCCTGCCCACCTATGACATGAACTCGGGAAGCCACACCTTCTACTCCAAGACTTTCCTCGACTACTACATGATGAAGGACCCGAAGGCGGACGCCATGGTGGAGGAGTGGCGCTCGGCCATCGACCCCCGGAAACAGGACGAGATCAGCCATCGCCTCCAGCGGTACATCCTGGAGCAGGGCTACTACCCCGCCCTCGCCGGCTCCCCCTTCATCCAGGCCGCGCGGGACCACGTGAAGGGATTCGCATTCCTCAACAAGTCCAATTTCACCCTGCGGGACGTCTGGCTGGACAAGTGAGGACGGACGGGGACGAAGGTGAAGGCAAACGGACTTCGCCAAGCGGCGCGAGAGGAGACAAACGCTTGTACGAGGAAACGACCTACTTCAGTGACGGCTTGAAAATCGCGGCCTATCTCTACGCGCCCAAGGGCTGGAAAAGGGGCGACCCCCCCCGTCCGGCAGTCATCTGCCTTCACGGCTACACGGGGATGAAAGAAATCTACGGCCTGGACGTGCCCCGGGAGCTCTGCGAAGCCGGCTACTTCGTCCTGGCCCCGGATCACCGGGGCTTCGGAAAGAGCGAGGGCGTCCGGGGCCGCCACCGCCCGCTCGAGCAGGCGCAGGACGTCTACGACGGTATCACCTTCATGCAAACCATTGAAGGCGTGGATCCGGGGCGAATCGGCCTCTACGGAACGAGCTACGGAGGGGCCAACGCCATCTGGGTGGCCGCCTTCGACGAGCGGGTGAAGGCGGTGGTCTCCTCGGTGGGGGTGCACGACGGGGAGCGCTGGCTGCGCAACGGCCGGCGCCGCTACGAATGGTACGAGCTACGAGACCGGATCCAGGAGGCGGCGAAGCGGAGGGTCCGGACCGGCGAGCGCGCCATGCTCCCCGCCACCGAGACATACCCGCGCGACCCCCATACCGCGAGCATCAACCAAGCCCACCATCAGAAACATCCCCTCTACGTGAAGGAATACGATCTCGAGAGCGTGGAGACGAACCTGCGCCACAAGCCGGAGTGGGTGGCGAACCGCATCTCCCCCCGGGCCGTGCTCTTCATCTACGCCGAGCGGGACAGCGTGGTGCCGGTCGAGGAAGCCCTGGAGTGCTACAAGGCGTGCGGGGAGCCGAAGAAGATCGTCATGCTCCCCAAGGCCAACCACTACGATTCCTACCATTTCGTCAACCCCGAGATGCACGCGGTCGGGGCCCGGGAGATGCTCGCTTGGTTCGGCAAGCATCTCTAAGGGACAAGCGGGAGGGTGGAGGAATGTCTGAAGAGAAATCCCTGCCGGCCCACATCGAGGAGGCGATCCGCCTCATCTATGGCCTCCCGGTGGACGCACGGAGCCGGGCCACCGCTCAGGAAGTGGCCAAAGACCTCGAGACGCTCACCGGAACCGCATTGCAGCCGGCGGAGGGAATCGCGATGCCCCGAGGCCAGCGAACGGGAAAAAGCGCGTGAGCACGCCCTGGCGCTTGTCCCTCTCCGAGGGGGTCCGGCGCCTCCGGGAGAGGACCCTGACCGCCTCGGCCTGGGTCCGCTCCCTGCTCGATCGGATTGACGCTTGTGAGGAGCGGGTGCAGGCCTGGGTGCGCGTGGACCGGGAAGGGGCGCTCGCCACCGCGGAAAGGATCGGCCGGGGAGAGGTGCGGGGAGGGCTCGCGGGCGCCCCCGTCGGCATCAAGGACATCATCGACGTGAAGGGGCTTGTCCGCGAGGCGGGCTCGCCTCTTTTCAAGGGATATGTGCCCCAGGAAGATTCGATCGTGGCCGCCCGCCTCCGCGCCGCCGGGGCGGTCATCCTCGGCAAGACGGTGACCACCCAGTTCGCAAATCCGGATCCGGCCCCCACCCGGAACCCCTGGGACCCCTCCCGCTCCCCCGGCGGATCGAGCAGCGGCTCCGCCGCCGCCGTGGCCTGCGGCATGGTCCCGGCGGCGCTTGGGAGCCAGACCGGGGGTTCCGTCATCGGCCCCGCCAGCTTCTGCGGGGTGGTGGGCCTGAAGCCGACCCGCGGGCGCGTCCCTCTGGCAGGGGTGTTCTCGGTTTCATGGACCCTGGATCACCTGGGAATCCTTTCGAGAACCGCTGAAGACGCGGCCCTGCTGCTCACGCACATCGCGGGGGCCGACCCCGCCGACGACGCCTCCGCCGACGCGCCCGTCCCCGACTATGTGGCGGCCTCCGCGCCAAGGCCTCCCAGGCGGGTTCTCTTTCTCAAGGGTCTCCTCCCCCGGACGCATCCGGAGATCGCCGACGCCGCTCTGCGCGGGGCCGCGCGGCTGCGGGAGGCGGGCGCCGAGGTCGCCGAGGGCGATCTCCCCTTCGACTTCGACCTCATGCACGCCGTCCACCGCATCATCATGCGGGCCGAGGCGGCGAGCTACCACGAGACGCTCTTCCGCGCCCATCCCGAGGACTACGCCCCCACCATCCGGCAAACCGTGCTGGCGGGCTTCATGATACCCGCCGTCTATTACCTGCGGGCGCTCCGTCTCCGGGCCCGTTTCGCCCGCGAGCTGGAGAACCTTCTGAAGCGCCATGAACTCCTGCTCCTCCCCTCCATGGCGGGCTTCCCTCCGCCGTGGGGCCCCCCGCCGGACGGCGCCCCCTCGCGCGTGAACCGGCTGGCCACGGAGGCGTTCAGCCACTCGGGCCTGCCCTGCGTCAGCCTCCCGGCTGGAAGAGGAAAGGACAATCTGCCGATGGGCTTGCAACTGGGAGGAAGGCGCTTTGGCGAATCCGATCTTCTGGCGGCGGCGCGCTGGTGCGAGGAGGAACTTGGCTGGCGGAGCGAGATCGCCAATCCGGTCTGACCTCTTTCTGCTCT
>JBBTDR010000083.1:4153-7549 GCA_038042665.1 Nitrospinota bacterium | reverse complement strand
GGTTCCCCAACCGCGTCTCCCCGGAGGAGTTTGAGGAGACGTGGGGAAAAATCGGGAACGAGGCGGAGTCGCTCGGGCGCGACCCCGGAACCCCGGCCTGGTACATGACCACCTGCATCGACAACAGCAAAGAGAAGGCCCTGAAGGCCGCCGAGGAGTTCCTCCTCGCCTATTACTACACCCCCTTCTGGGGAGACAGCCTCGAGAAGTGGGGGATCTTCGGCCCGCCCCAGGCCCTGATCGACCGGATCAACGCCTTCATCGCCCACGGCGCCAAGCACATCTCGGTCCGCTTCACCCACAAGGACCAGGTGAGCCAGTTCGAGCGCTTCACGAAGGAGGTCCTCCCCCACCTGAATCGTGGTTAAGGGGGAGAGGGGAACCGCCCCGCCGGCGAACGCGATCGGAAAGCCCCGGCCCAAAGGCTGGGGCTTTTCTTTGCAACGCAGGCCGGCCTGGTCCCCTCGCCTGGTCCAACGAATTTCGAGCCCTTGCCCTGGTCCATCCGTACCTGGGCATTCCTCCGGGCCCGTCTCTTGTCCAAAAACGCAAACGAGTCATAACCTGCAATCGGGGCAAGCCGCAGGTATTATAGCCATAAAAGAGTCCCTTCTTCCGGACCCAGGAGGTCATGATAATCGTCAGATATTCAATATTTTATGCATGGGCGGGGCCTGGCTGAAAAATCGCTGGACCCGCACAGGGCGATCGGGCCTTGGACAGGACGGGGGGATTCAGGAGGAGAAGTGCGGGTGAAGCTCCCAAGCCATGCGAGCAAAACGCACAATCCAGGGTTGCTCAGCCGCCCAAGGAATCCCGGGGCCAACCCTTGGCCAGCCGTGGACCTCGCACCGCCAGGCGCGGATCGGCGTTTTGACTCCAACCAAGGCCCGTTATGCTAGAATTGGGCCAATCCGAAGGTTGTCTGGGAGATGCCGGCTGCGGCGAGCCCGGGGAGGCGAGAGGAAATGAGCGGGAAACTCACCCCAAGACAGAAGAAGTTGAAGGAGAAGTTCTTGAAGGAGCGGGGCTATTGGAAGGAGGAGTTGTTCGGCGAAATCCTCCGGATGGACCCCGACTATTTCGAGGCGTACCTGAGCCTCTCGGCCGCTCCGTGGAAGAACGGCCCCTTGCCTCCCAAGATGAAGGAGCTGATCTACATCGCCATCGACGCCTCCACCACCCATCTGTATGAGCCGGGGCTCAGGCTGCACATCAAGAACGCCCTGAGGTATGGCGCCACGAAGGCGGAGATCATGGAGGTCTTTGAGCTGACGAGCGTGCTGGGCATCCACACCATGACCGTGGGCGTGCCCATTCTGGTGGAGGAGTTAAAGAGCAACGCGGGGCCGAAGCGCCGGCGGCCAGTCTGACGTCCGGGCGCGGGAGAAACCCGGGAAACGTTGCCCTCGGGGGAGAGCCTTCCCTCTTCGGCCCCGGCCAGAGAGCGGAGCCTTCGCCCGGCGAAGTGCATCCATCCATTGAGGACGGCCAAAGATGCGCGCGCTTTTCGTGTTGACCCCTCCAGAATCCAAGCGGCTCATCGCCAAGGCGGTGGCCCGGTTGCCCGAAGTCCAAAGCGCCATGACGGCAGGGGAGATCGTCATCGCGCACGGCTCCACGAACGTGCGCGTGGCCGAGGAGATACTCGGCGCGTGCCCCCAGCGCGACAAGTTCCTCTCGGGGCAGATCATCAATGGGATTCTGTGCCTCACCCAGGCCGAAGAGAAGCCCCCCATGATCAAGATCCAGAGAGGCAAGCAGGTCCCGCCCGACCTGACCATGGAGGAGACGCTCAAGAACTTCGGCGCCGGGTCTGTGTTCATCAAAGGGGCGAACGCCGTGGACCCCGAGGGGAACGTGGGCATGTTCGTGGCTCACCCCTCGGCGGGGACGATCGGGTTCGCCTACGGCATCCTCAGCGCCAGGGGATGTCACCTCATCGTCCCCGTGGGGCTGGAGAAGCTGGTCCCCTCCGTCAAGAGGGCCGCGCTGTGCGTCGGGCAAGACACGCTGTATTATTCCGCTGGCGTCAAAATTGGGATGATCCCCGTCATGAACGCGAAGGCGATCACCGAGATCGAGGCGCTCCGAATCCTCTTTGGCCTGGAGGCGGTTCACATCGGGAGCGGCGGAGTCGCCAACTCCCATGGGGCGGTGGTCGTCGCCGCCGAAGGGGCGAAGCCGAATCTGGATCGGGCCATCCAGCTGATCGAATCGATCAAAGGGGAGGCGCCCATCCGGCCGAAGAAATCCTCGTGCCTCAATTGTTTGCCGACCACCCCGAGCGCGCTCTTCTCCCCGGAAGAACAGTTCGCCGGGGGCGAACTCAACCATTGCATGTTCCGGGGGAAGGAAGAGATGGAGCTTCCCCGCTATCTGCGCCAAGGAGTGAACGGGGTGGATTCTTGAGAGGGGCGAGGTTCTCCCCCGAAGAGGGGCGGCAGGAAACCGATGCCGACCCATGAGTTCCGCCGCGGCGGACGCGGGAAGGTATCCGAACGGATCGCGCAAGGGCCGGTGGAGGGTGTCCCCTGCCCCGCCTCCGGGTCCGAGAAGGTGTTGCGGCAAATGGTCCCCTTCGCCGCCCCGGCGAGCGTCCAGCGCCGGGGCGGGATGGCGGATTTGAGCTCGCGCTGCTGCCCCTGCAACGGCGGGCGGGGGCCTTCCCATGCCCGCTGAAGGGTAGATCTTCAGGGGGACCATCTACGCAGGTCCTCCTCGCGGGAGGCGTCTGGCGCGCCGGTCTTCAGGAGGAGCTCATGAATCCGAGCCATATCTTGGCCCGCTGGGCCGAGCGAACACCGGATCGTGAGGCGGTGATCGGAGCGCGGAGGCGCCTCACCTGGTCCGCCCTGCGGGAGAGGGTGGATGATCTCTCGGCCGGCCTGGAAGAAATCGGCGTGGGCCGTGGCGACCGGGTGGCGGTGCTGCTTTACAATTGCCCGGAGTTTTTCGAAGCGTATTTCGCAATCGCCCGGCTCGGGGCGATCATCGTCCCCTTGAACTTCCGCCTCGCGGGCGCGGAGTTCACTTACATCCTCGACGACGCCGGGGTCTCCGTTCTCATCACCGAGGCCGCGTTTCATCCCACCATCGGACCCATCCAGGGCGAACTTCCCCGCCTCGCGCATGTCCTGTGCGTGGGCGAGGATGCCCCCCGGGGCTGGGAGAGCTATGAGGAGAGAATCGAGAGGGCTCGCGGGCGAAAAGTCCCTGCGGCCCCGGCCGAACTGAGCGACGTGCAACGGATCATGTACACCTCGGGCACGACGAGCCACCCGAAGGGCGCCATGATCACCCACGGCAACGTCTACTGGAAGAATGTGGCTCACATCATGGACCTGTCCCTGAGCGCCGCGGACCGCACCCTCGTCGTAGGGCCGCTCTACCATG
>JBBTDR010000083.1:0-4143 GCA_038042665.1 Nitrospinota bacterium | reverse complement strand
CTGCCGGCGACGGGAGTGCTCTACATGGGCGGCAGCGTGGCGATCCTCCCCCGCTTCGACGCCGAGGGGGTGCTCGAGGCGGTCCACGAGGAGGGCGTCACGAACGTTTGGCTCGCGCCCACCATGATCGCCCAGGTCCTGGGGCGGAAGGACATCGGCCGCTTCAACCTGGAGACGCTCCGCATCATCATTGATGGCGGCGAAAAGATGCCGATCCCTCTCATCGAGGAGTTGCGGCGCGTCATTCCGGGATGCGGTTTTCACGACGCCTACGGGCTCACCGAGACGGTGTCGGGGGATACCTTCCTCCCGCCCGCCGACGCAGTGCGCAAAACGGGTTCAGTGGGCCTGGCCACCCACCAGCTCCGCATCCGGATCGTCGACGACGAGCGCCGCGACCTCCCTCCCGGGGAGTTGGGCGAGATCCTCCTGCGCGGGCCCAAGGTGTTCCCGGGCTACTGGAACAAGCGCGAGGCGTCCGAGGCCGTGCTCGTGGACGGATGGTTCCACACGGGCGACATCGGCAGGATGGACACGGAGAGCTACCTCTACATCGTGGACCGCAAGAAAGACATCATCATCAGCGGGGGCGAGAACATCGCCTCGACCGAGGTGGAACGGATCATCTACGAGGACCCGCGCGTGGCCGAGTGCGCCGTCATCGGGGTCCCGGACGCGCGCTGGGGCGAGGTCCCGCGCGCCTACGTCGTCCTCAAGCCCGGCGAACGCGCCGGCGCCGAGGAGTTCATCGCGCGCTGCAGCGCGAAATTAGCCAATTTCAAGGTTCCGAAGGCGATCGAGTTCATCGACGCCCTGCCGCGGAACCCCTCGGGCAAGGTGCTCAAGCGGGCGATGCGGGAAAGGGCTTCCGCGGCGTCCCCACGGCGCTGAGCGATGCTTGCCGCCCGCTGGCACGGGAGGGGCGACGTTCGGCTCGATGAGATTCCGGAGCCCTCGCCCGGCCCAGGAGAGGTTCTGGTTGGGGTCGAGCGCTGCGGGATCTGCGGCACCGACCTCCACGAGTACCGTCACGGCCCCCTCCTGATGCCGCGCCGCCCCCATCCCCTCACCGGGCGAACGCCCCCCGTTGTCATGGGGCATGAGTTCGCCGGAACGGTCCTCGAACTGGGAGCGGGCGTCGAGGCGCCGCCCGTGGGAGCGCGGGTGACCGTAAACCCTTGCCTTTCATGCGGAGAGTGCGCGCATTGCGCCAAGGGGAGGGACTATCTCTGTCCCCGCCTGGGCAGCATCGGGTTCGCGGCCGACGGGGCCTTCGCGAGCCGGGTCATCTGCCCGGCCGGCAACTGCCATCTGCTTCCGGAGAGATTGCCGCTGGATGGGGCGTCTCTTGCCGAACCCCTCGCCGCCTGCGTCCACGCTTGGGGCCGGGGAGGCGGACGGGCGGGCGAGGCGGTCCTTATCGTGGGAGCCGGGGCGGTGGGCCTCCTCCTGCTCCAGGTCGCGCGGAGCCGCGGGGCGGGAGAGGTGTTCGTCGTCGAGCCGCTGGCCTCCCGCCGGGAGGCGGCGCTGAGGCTGGGGGCAGCGGCCGTCTTCGACCCCTCGGAGGAGGAAGACGTCGCGCGAACCCTGATCCGCCAGACCGGCGGGGTCCCCCTGGCATTCGAGTGCGTCGGCCGGCCCTCGGCGCTCGAGACAGCCCTGCGCGCGAGCGGGCGGGGGGGGTGCGTCGTGGTGATGGGTCTCTTCTCGGAGCCCGTGCCGGTGGATTTCCTGCGCCTGTTCGCCCATGAAAAATCGATCCTCGCCTCGTGCGCCTACACGAACGCGGAGATGGCCGCGGCGGTAACGCTGCTTGGGGAGGGCCAGGTGGCGTGGGAGCCCATCGCAAGCGGGACGATCCCCCTTGCGGAGATCCTCAAGAACGGTTTCGCGGCGCTTTCGGAACCCTCTCCCGCCACCATCAAGCTTCTCGTCGACCCCACCGGCTGAGGAGGCCCGGCCATGGATTTGTCGCTCCCCGACGAGGCGCGCATGCTGCGCGACCTCTGCCGTGACTTCGCCGACCGCGCGATCCGCCCCCACGCGGCGGAGTGGGATCGGGAACACCATTTCCCGGTCGAGGTGTTCCGGGAGATGGGAGGGCTTTCCCTCATGGGCCTGCTCGTGCCAAGCGAGTATGGGGGGACCGATGTGGGAGCGGTGGCCTACGCCTCGGCGATGGAGGAGATGGCGGCGGCCGACAACTCGACGGCCGCCTGCTGGAACGCGCATCTTACGATCGGAAGCCTTCCGATCCTCTCCTTCGGGACGGAGGAGCAGAAGCGCCGCTGGCTGGTGCCGCTGGCGAAAGGAGAAAAGCTCGGCGCCTGCGCCTTCACCGAGCCCAACGCGGGGAGCGACCTGAGCGGGATCGAGACGCGCGCTGAAAGGACAAAGGAGGGCTGGAAGCTCCGGGGACGGAAGGTCTTCATCACAAATGTCGGCACCGAGATGAGCCTAGGCTCCATCGTGCTGGCCCGTACCGGGGAAGACCGATTCGGGTTCTTCGTCGTTCCTCACGGTACCCCCGGGTTCGCCATCGGGCCGAAGGCCGAAAAGCTTGGCTGGCGCTCGATGGACACCCGGGAGCTGTTCTTCGACGACTGTCCTCTGCCGGCGGATCACCTGATCGGCGAGAGCGACGCCGGAAACATCAGGCAGGCGACCGAAATCCTCGCGATCGGCCGCATCAGCGTCGCGGCGCTCTCGCTTGGCTTGGCGAGGGCCTGCCTCGACGCCTCGCTTGCCTACGCGCTCGTGCGCACGCAGTTCGGCCGGCCCATCGCCTCGCACCAGGCCATCCGGATCAAGCTCGCCGACATGGCGACCCGGATCGAAATGGCGCGGCTGCTCACCATGAAGGCGGCCTGGCTCTACGACCGGGGGGAGCCCTTCCGCCAGGAGGCGGCGATGGCCAAGCTCGCCGCCTCGGAGCTGGCCGTGGACGCCGCCCGGGAAGCAGTTCAGATCCACGGCGGCTACGGCTGCATGGAGGGAGAGTTCCCGGTGGCCCGCTACTACCGGGACGCGAAGGCGCTCGAGATCGGCGAGGGCACGAACGAGATCCAGCGCATCATCATCGCCAAGGGACTTGGGTGCTGAGGCGAAAGGGGGCGGCGGCGAAATCCCCTGCGCTCCGCAATAATTTCAGGTGGAAGACGTGCCGGCTACTCCTCAACCGGCAGATTTTTTTGGCCCCCTGGCCAACGAGCGCTTCACCCGCATCCAGCGCCTCCCGCTGATGGAAAAGAAGCCTATCTCGTATGCCATGCATTATCTCCCCGCCGAGATTGCCCGAAGAATCGATGGGGCTGATCTCCGAAAGCGGAGCATGTTGGACATCATCACCAGGCGCCTGGGAATCCGGACGGGAAAAGTCCTCCAAACGATCGAGGCCCGGGTGGCGGATAATGAGATCGCCGACCATCTTTCGATCAAGATCATGGCTCCGGTCCTATACGTCGAGACATTCGTGCGAAGCGAGAGCGAAAAACCGCTCGAATTCTCCCAGATCTTCCGCCGGGGGGATCAGCACAAGCACATCGTAGAACGGATGCCCATGTAGCAAGAGAAGCCCTTGGCCGGACAAAAGCGGCGCTCCCGAGTTTCCTCCTAGGGCGTTCCCTTGGGTTTCAAGGGGAGGGTTTTCTCCTCACGATATTAGATTCAAAGACCAGGATATCCTATAATGATGCTCTTCTTCGGCAATTGCGCCGTAAGAGGGTCCGCCTACGGCTCTCGGCCCAGAATCGACGAGGCCCCAGCCATACGGTCCCCATCGAAGCCGCTTCGCGGGGTGAGGACGCCGAGTTTCCGTGGACCGTGAAGGAGGAAGTTCCCATGAAAAAACGGATGGCGTTGATCTCCATCTTCGTGATGGCCCTCGGCTGGGCCTCGGCGGCCGGCGCCTTCAAAGGGAGCATCACCATCGCTTTGCCCGATGACCCGCTCACCATGGACCCGCACGTCACTTCCAGCACCATCGGGTGGATGATCTGGCAGTGGCCGAACGACTCGTTGATCAAGTCCGAGACCGGGACGGGGAAGATCGTCCCCTGGCTGGCGGAGAGATGGGAGAAACTCGGACCGACGAAGTACAAGTTCTGGCTCCGCCGGGACGCGAAGTTCACCGACGGGACCCCC
>JBBTDR010000082.1:1406-4202 GCA_038042665.1 Nitrospinota bacterium | reverse complement strand
CTCGAGCCGGGGCCTGGGCTACCTCCTCTCCTTCGCCCAGAGCACCTACAACGCGGCCCTCTCCTTAGCCCTAGTCTTCCTCGTCATCGCTTTCGTCGTGGTGCTCTTCGGCCTCGCGGGCGCGCTGGAGCGCAGGCTCTTGAGGTGGAAGTATAGGTAGGGAACCCTTCCGCGCTCACCGAACACAACGCCCCCCCGGGGACCGCCGGGGGGCGTTTTTTTGCGCCCAATGAGCTTGCGGGTGCACGGGGAACCGGAAAGCTACAGCGACTTGCCGCCGATCAGCCCAATCAGAGCACCGAACCCCAGCCAAAACGTTTCCCAGGTTCGATCGATTACTTTGCCCACGCCGGGAGAAGGGTTGTCAAAATAGACTGCAAGAGAAACGCTAACGATGAAAGCAAGCAGCGTGAAACCTGTGACCGCAAAAAATACCCACTTGAAAAGATAGGTATTGTCAAAAGTGACCGCCTCACTCTCATTTTGGGGATGGGGTGGCGGTGTCACGATGCGCTATTTTGAAGCCTTGGAATTTTTCGAGTGCGGGCGAATCTCTGTCTTGGTGGCAGTGATGGTGATTGTCGAGGTGACCATCGGATGAGCGAATATGTCTTTAACGATGGCCGCCGCCTTTCGGAGCACCAGGGTTCCCTTACCCATACCCTGAGACTTGTTGTTCTCTTCGGTCATTCCGGCACCCCCCGATTCCACTCTTCCTCCTAAATATAACACAAAATTGTAGCATCTTCATCTATTCCCCCCCCTCACACCTCCACCCCCAACTGGCCCGCCAGGTGGGCGAAGAGCTTGCCCGCGGCTTCGTCCCCCATCCAGCCCTTGGAGGTGGCGAGGTCGAGGGCCTGGCCCACCCGCAGGAGCGCCCCCGAGAGCTTCTCGGTGTCCCGGACCGAGATCTCGGGCAGCACGGGCCGCGCCCCCGCGCGGAGCGCCTCGGGCGGGAGGGCCCCGGCGCGGTGGGCCTCCTCCAGCTGCTTGTCCGCGAGCTGCTGGAGCAGGTGGCGCACGGTGCGCTGGCGCCGCGTCATCTTCTTGAAGGCGGGGAGCTCCATGCTCTCGGCGGAGGCGCGGTTCACGTCCTCCCCCTGGGCGAACCAGTGGCTGGGCACGCCCGCCCCGCCCAGGAGGAGCCCGCGCATGAGCTTGGCGATGCCCTGGGCCCCGCTCTCCCCTCCTCTTAAATCAGGGGAGACGGCGCGCCACTCCTCCTTCTCGTTGTGCACGCGCACGCTCGAGGGCCTGGGGGCGACGCCGTTCTGGGCGAGCCACTCGGCGACGCGCTCGGGGCCCGCCCCCTTCAGGGTGACGTCGTAGACGAAGGAGTTCTGGAGGCGCGCCCGCTCGGCGGCGTCGAAGATGAAGCGCTCGTAGATGTCGATCCAGTCGATCGCCGCCAGGAGGTCGGAGTTGCCCCGGGCGGCGTCGCTCGACTTGTTGATCTGGAAGAGGAAGGCCTCGCCGTCCCCGAAGCGCTCGCGCTCGCGCTGGGCGGCGGCGCCGAGGTACTCCCGGGGGTCCCCCCCGAGGACGGTGCGCAAGCGCTTGCCCGAGCGCGAGGGCCCCAGGCCCCCCTCGGGCTTGAGGACCACCCCGATGGGGAGGGCGCAGTTGTCCGGGTCGGCGACCACCTCCTCGATCCAGCGCGGGGAGACGTAGCCGAGCCGCACCCGGCCCTCGAAGCGCGAGACGGCGGCGGGCAGGAGGAGCTCCCCGAAGATGCCGAGCTCCGAGACCAGCCGCTCGAAGCGCAGGTCCAGCTGGTTCACCGGGTCCCCCCAGAAGCCCTGGACGCAGGAGAGGGCGCGCGGGTCCTCGGACTGCCAGGCGACGCCCTCCCCCACCACGTGGTCGGTCACGATCTCGATCAGGCGCTGGCCCATGAGGTTGGTGAGCCACAGCTCATAGGCGAGCCGCTGCATGCGCTCGTGGGTCGCCCGGCCCACGCCCGGGCGCCCGCCCGAGAGGCTCCTCCACAGCCGTTCGTCGGGATCCAGGCCAGCAATCAGCTGGTGGACGGCACCACCACCCAGTCGGCGGTAGCCCAGCCTCGCGGTCTTAGAAACTTGTCCGGGCAGGCCATCGCCTGAGGCCTTTTTGGAGATCGCTGCTTTTCTCGCCATTTCTCAATCCCTCCTGAAGATGCGCCTGGCGCCGCCGTCCCCGCCCGGGGGAGGCGGGAGCAGGGTCGCCCCCGCGTGGGGGGCGAGGCCGCCCTCCCGCTCCAGCAGCTCCTCGGCGAGCTTGGCGAAGGCGCAGGCGAAGCCGAAGTGGTTCTCGTTGCGCTCGTAGAGAAAGGTCCGCTCGCCGGAGCCCCGGCGGCTCTTGCGCAGGTTCATGAGCTGGCTCTCGACCGCGGCGAGGAGGGCCTCCTCCCCCTCGGTGCGGGGCCGGGGCCACCGCACGGGGGCCGCCTCCTGGTGAAACTCCTCGACGAGGAGGTCCAGGAGCTCCTCGCGGTTGAGCCTCACGTGGCGGCGGGCCACCTGGAGGAACTCCGCCTCCTTGACCGCCATCTCCCCCCCGGTGTGGCGCCAGATGAAGGCCCCGGCGGGGAGGAGGTCGTGCACCGCGCGGGCGGCCTGGGTGTGGGGGCCGCCGTCGATCACCGCTCCCTCGACGCCGAGGCGGTTGAAGATCACGCCGCAGCGCCCGGCCAGCCGCTCGATGGGAGGGGACTCGAAGTACACCCAGCGCACGGCCCCCCCGGCCCGCTCGCGCACGGCGATGGCGCAGCGCTCCCCGGTGTCCACGCCGCAGAAGCGGGGATTCGCGGTCATC
>JBBTDR010000082.1:0-1306 GCA_038042665.1 Nitrospinota bacterium | reverse complement strand
CCTCCTCGAGGAAGCAGGGCTCCTCCTCCCGCAGGCGCCGGAAGAGGGCCCGGGTGAGGGGCTGCATCTCGCCCGCGTCGGGCAGCGCCAGGGAGGCGCAGCGGAACCTGGCCCGCTCGCCGGGCAACCGGGCCGCGCGCCACTTGGCGGCGACGCGCTCGAGGCTCACCGCGGGGACGGCGGGCTGGGAGAGGCGGTAGCTGCGCCCGCCCTCCGCTTCGCCCGCCTCGGGGGCCTCCGGGCGCCAGCGCCCCGCCCCGGGCGCGAGCGAGGCCGCGCAGCCCGGGCAGGCGAGGCGGGGGGAGCCCTCCTCCTCCTTGAGGGCGGCGGGCCACTCCTCCTCCAGCGCCCACTCCCGCCCGCAGCCCAGGCAGGGGACGAGCCAGCGGCGGCGGTCGCCCCGGAGGTACATGGCGTGGATGCCCTCGCCGGGGACGCGGCCCACGGCCAGGTTCACGGTGAGGGCGAGGGGGGAGGCGTCGAGGCGGTCCTCGGACCACCGGAGGTTCCCGGCGGGGAGGTCGTCCACCTCGTCGCGGATGAGGACGTCGAGCGGGAGCGAGATGGCGTTGCCGATGTCCCGGAGGCCCAGCACGTAGAGGAAGCGGGAGCCCTCCGGGTCGGGGAACTCGATGAGGCCCTTGGGGGCGGCGCCCTTCCAGCGCCCGGCCCGCATGGCCTGGGCGAGCAGGGAGCCGCGCAGCAGGGGGCGGATGCGGGTCGAGTCGAAGCGGTCGGCGAAGTCCTGGTCGGGGAGGAAGTAGCCCACGTTCAGGCGGCGGAGGGCGCAGCCGTAGAGCGCGAGGCCGATCGCCAGGGTGGTCATCCCCACCTGGGCGCCCTTGAGGACGCTCACCGTCCGCCCGGGGAGGCCCAGGTGGAGGATGCCGTCGAGGTGGGAGGCGATCTCCCTGAGGGGCTCCCGGCCCGCGAAGGTGAAGCGCCCCCGGTCCGCCCGGATCTCCTCCTCCAGGAAAGCGGCGAAGGGAGGAACCCCGCCGGCGAAGAGGGGCTCCCCGCCCTGGATGCCGCGCAGGGCGTTGGACTTTCGCTCCCTGGTGTAGCCGACCCTGGGCCTGGCCATCGCTCCTCCCCGGGCGCGAAGCGCGCCCCCAAGAAGGAGTGTAGGGGGCCGGGCGGAAAAAGCTTTTACCTCATTTTCGGGCTGGTTCCGGCTCAGGGAGGGGGCATGAAACCGCCCGGAAACCAGGGCGTAACGGGTGGGAAACACGCCCCCTCTATGGTAAGATGGCTTGCTGTGCGACCTGCCAGATGACGCCGGGGGGCGGAGAGGCCCCCCGGGCGG
>JBBTDR010000081.1:0-1144 GCA_038042665.1 Nitrospinota bacterium | reverse complement strand
GGGGATGATGGTGCCCTCCTGCCCCTGGGTCTGGGCGTTGAAGGACTTGCAGAACTCCATGATGTTGACGCCGTGCTGGCCCAGGGCCGGACCCACGGGCGGGGCCGGATTGGCCTGGCCCGCCGGGATCTGCAGCTTCACCTTGGCGACGGCTTCCCTCTTGCTCGCCATCTCGGTTCCTCGCGGAGGGCTGCCCGCCGGGGGCGCCCCCTAGACCTTCTCCACCTGAAGCATCTCGAGCTCCACCGGCGTGGTCCGGCCGAAGATGCTCACCAACACCTTGAGCTTGCCGCGGTCTGGGTGCACCTCGTCGATGACCCCGGTGAAGTTGATGAAGGGGCCATCTACGACGCGGATGTTCTCGCCCTTCTCGAACTCGACCTTGGACTTGGGCTTCTCCACCTCGCCCCGCATCTGCTTGACGACGTTCTGGACCTCGGCCTGGGAGAGGGGGGAGGGGGTGTTGCCCCCAAGGAAACCGGTCACCTTCGGGGTGTTCTTCACGAGGTACCAGGTGTTCTCGTCGCACTCCATCTCGATGAGGATGTAGCCGGGGAAGAACTTGCGGGAGCTGGTGCGCTTCTTGCCCCCCTTCACCTCGACCACCTGCTCGGTCGGGACCACGATGTCGCCCAGCTTCTCCCCTAACCCGGAGGTCCGGAACTGTTCCTGGATGCTGAGCCGCACCTTGTTCTCGAAGCCCGAGTAGGTGTGGACGACGTACCACAACTTGTTCATGCCTGGTGCCCGCCTATAGGCCGAACCGAAGGAAATAGTTGATGACCCGCGAGAGAGCTAGGTCCACGATCCCCAGGTAGATAGCCACGAAGAACACGAAGATGAGGGCCAGCACCGTCTGCGCCGCCGTCTGACGCCGGTCCAGCCAGGTCACCCGCTTGAACTCGGCCAGCACGTCATCGAGAAACAGGCGCGCCTGCCAGATCCAATCCTTCACCTTCGCCGCCATCGTCCACCCGCCGTCTCTATGAAGGCTGGCAGGCCAGGAGGGACTCGAACCCCCAACCGCCGGATTTGGAGTCCGGTGCTCTACCAATTGAGCCACTGGCCTGCGAATCTCTCCCCGCGCATCCCGCCGGCCGGCCGCCTACTCGACCACCTCGGTGACGACGCCGGCGCCCACGGT
>JBBTDR010000080.1:0-1676 GCA_038042665.1 Nitrospinota bacterium | reverse complement strand
ATCTTCGGGCCCGGCCGGAGGCGGGAGGGCTTCCCCTTCCACGGCTTCGAGGGCCCCGGCGGCCGCCTGAGCGTGGGCTCGGGCATCGTCGTCAGCGAGGACGGCTACATCCTCACCAACCACCACGTCATCAAGGAGGGGACCGACCCCCGCGTGAAGCTGCACGGCGGCGAGGAGCTCCCCGCCCGGCTCGTGGGGGCGGACGAGAAGACCGACCTCGCCCTCCTCAAGGTGGACCCCAAAGCCCCCCTCACGCCCGCCCTCTTCGGCGACTCCGACCGCATGGAGGTGGGCGAGTGGGTGCTGGCCATCGGGAGCCCCTTCGGGCTCCCGCAATCGGTCTCGATCGGGATCATCAGCGCCCTGCACCGCAACCTCGGCGAGGGCCCCTACGACGACTACCTCCAGACCGACGCCACCATCAACCCCGGCAACTCCGGCGGCCCGCTCGCCAACATCCGGGGCGAGGTCATCGGCATCAACACCGCCATCTTCGCCCAGGGCCGCCAGACCCTCGGGGTGGGGATCGGCTTCGCCATCCCCATCAACCAGGCCAAGGCCGTCCTCGACGACCTGCGCCACAAGGGCTACCCCGTCCGGGGGCGGATCGGGGCCTCCCTCGCCGAGGTCCCGGCCGAGGAGGCCCGCCGCCTGGGCATCTCCCCCCGCCGGGGGGCCAAGCTCGCCGAGGTGGTGCGCGGCGGCCCGGCCGAGCAGGCGGGGCTCAAGCGCGGGGACGTGATCGTGGAGTTCGGGGGGGCGGAGGTCCTCTCCTGGGAGGTGCTCTCCCGCATGGTGGCCCGCGCCCGCCCCGAGAGCGAGGTGGAGGTGAAGTACCGCCGCGGCGCCGGCCAGGGCGCCGCCCGCATCCGGATCGGGGCGAGCCCCGAGGCGCCCAGCGCCGCGAAGGCCAGCCCGGCCGACCCGCTGGGCATGAAGGTCGAGGCCATCACCCCCTCCCTCGCCCAGCGCTACGGCCTCCCGGAGGGCCCGGGGCTCGTCGTCACCTCCCTGAGCGGCGACGGCCCCGCCCGGCAGGGCGGGGTGGCGGTGGGGGATCAGCTCGTCGAGGTGAACCACCAGCCGGTGCGCACCCTGGCCGATTTCCAGCGCTCGGTCCACAAGACGGGCCCGGACGGCCACGTCCTCCTCCTCCTGAGGCGCCAGGAGACGAACTTCTTCGCCGCCATCCGGGTGCCATGAGAAAGGCCCGCCTCCTCGTCCTCGCGGCCTTCCTCGCGGCCTCCGCCGCCTGGGGCCCCGGCGCGCAGGCTGCCGCGCCCGGCCGCTCGGGCCGCCGCACCCCCATCGTCCAGGCCGTCGAGCGCGCCGCCCCGGCCGTGGTGAACATCAGCGCCCTCCAGCTGCGGGAGGCGGCCAACCCCTTCGCCCCCTACCGGAACCCCCTGGCCGAGGAGTTCTTCCGCGAGTTCTTCGGGCGCGCCCCCTCGGCCCGGCCCGAGCGCAGCCTGGGCTCGGGGGTGATCATCCGCCCCGACGGCTACATCCTCACCAACGAGCACGTCATCTCCCGCGCGAGCGAGATCCGCGTCTCCCTCGCCGGGCGCGAGACCCTCCCCGCGCGGCTCATCGGCGCCGACCCCGAGAACGACCTGGCCATCATCCAGATCGCCTCCCCCGACCCCCTCCCCCACCTCCCGCCCGGCCGCTCGGAC
>JBBTDR010000079.1:0-1342 GCA_038042665.1 Nitrospinota bacterium | reverse complement strand
GCCTGGGGCCCTCCTAGAATCGTCCCTGCCTCCGGCGGCGGGGGAGGCCCGCCGCGAGCCGCGCAGTCCCGCCCCTTTTCACCTCAGACGCGGATTCCCCGGATGCCCAGCCTCTACGCCATCGGCGACATCCACGGCCAGCGCGACATGCTGGATCTGATGATCCAGCGCGTGCCCTTCCAGCCCGAGGACGAGGTCGTCTTCATCGGCGACTACATCGACCGCGGCCCCGACTCCAAGGGCGTGGTGGACCGGGTGCTCGAGTTCAAGCTCCACCACCCCCGCACCATCTGCCTGCGGGGGAACCACGAGGACATGTTCCTCGACTTCATCCACGAGCAGGGCGGCTACCAGCCCAACGTGTTCATGATGAACGGGGGCTGGGCCACCCTGGAGAGCTACGGCCTCGACCCGCGCGCGCGCCCCCTGCGCCTGCCCCCGCTGCACGTCGCCTTCTTCCAGGACCTGCGCTACCGCCACGAGGCCGGGGGCTTCCACTTCGTCCACGCGGGCTTCCGGCCCGGAGTGCCGATCCCGGAGCAGACTCCCACGGACATGCTCTGGATCCGCCAAGAGTTCTTCGAGTCCGGCGCCGACTTCGGCCGGCCCGTCGTCTTCGGCCACACCCCCATGCGGGAGGTGTTCGACCGCCTCCCCCGCCTCCTCGGCATCGACACCGGGGCGGCCTACGGCAACAAGCTCACCTGCGTCCGGCTGGGAGAGGGGAAGGCGCTCGACCTCTACGAGGTCCACGTCTCCGAGGTGCGCACGTGAGCCGCCGCGCCCCCATGCGCCCGCTCCTCGGATGAGCGCCCGCCGCTTCGCCCCGCCCACCGACGAGGAGCTCCTCGCCCTCCTGGGCCGCGAGGGGAGGGCGGTGGCCGTGCGCGAGGTCATCCGCCTCCTGGGCGTCCCCGCCGACCAGCGCCCCGGCCTGCGCAAGCGCATGCGCGCCCTGGCCGAGGAGGGGAAGCTCCTCCGCGTGCGCGCCCGCTTCGCCCTGCCCGCCAGCCTCTCCCTCACCCGGGGGCTCTTCCGGGGCCACCGCTCGGGGGTCGGCTTCGTCATCCCCGAAGCGGACGAAGAGGGGAGGAAGGCCGTGGACATCTTCATCGGCCGGGCCCGCAGCCGGGGGGCGCTGGACGGCGACACCGTCGCCGCCCGCGTCGAGAAGGTCCACCCCGACGGCCGCCGGGAGGGGAGCGTCCTCGAAGTGATCGAGCGGGGCCGGGCCGCGGTCGTGGGCCGCTTGGTGGCCGAGGGCCGCCGGACCTGGGTGGAGCCCCAGGAGGAGCGCGTGCCCTACCTCTTCCACGTCGCCCCCTCGGGGCGCGGGGAGGCC
>JBBTDR010000078.1:0-2944 GCA_038042665.1 Nitrospinota bacterium | reverse complement strand
GTAGGGGCGTATTGCAATACGCCCCTACGGGAACCCGGGCCGGGGGGTGGGGGGGAGAGGTCCGTAGGGGCGGGCCCCCGTGCCCGCCCACTCACTCACGCCCCGTTCCTGAAAGGGCGGCCACAGGGGGCCGCCCCTACGAATGAACCCTGGCTCGAAAATGCCGGAACCTGCCGGAAATTGATGCATGCGCGGCGGGGCTCGGGGGGCGTATCTTCCCGCCGGGGGGTGCGCTCCCCCGGGCGGCCCGGCGGGCTGTCCCTGGATTTCATGGGTTTTCGAGCCACTTTTTTTGATGGGAGGGGGCCGTGGGGCTCATCGAGCGGGCGAACCAGGAGGTCCTGCGGCGCATGCAGGCGGCCGATCCCGTCTTGGTGGATGTGCGCCCGGCGGGCGAGGCGATCGAGGGGCTGGGGGAGCGGGTGGTGCTGCACGCGGGCCCCCCCCTGGGCTGGGAGCGCATGTGCGGCCCCCTGCGGGGGGCGATCGCGGGGGCCCTCGTCCTGGAGGGCTGGGCGGGGGACCTCGCCGCCGCCGAGGGCGCCGCGGCCTCGGGCGCGGTCGCCTTCCATCCCTGCCACCACTTCGGCGCGGTGGGCCCGATGACCGGCATCATCACCCGCGGCATGCCCGTCATGATCGTGGAGAACCGCGCCTTCGGGAACCGCGCCTGCTGCACCCTGAACGAGGGCCTGGGCAAGGTCATGCGCTTCGGGGGGAACGACGCTGGGGTGCTCGCCCGCCTGCGCTGGCTGGCGGAGGCGCTCGCTCCCGTCCTCGCGGAGGCGCTGCGCCTGCGGGGGGGACTCCCGCTCAGGAGCCTCATCGCGCGGGGCCTCGCGATGGGGGACGAGATGCACCAGCGCAACGCCGCCTGCACCAGCCTCTTCCTGCGCGAGATGGCCCCCGCCCTCGCCCGGGCGGCCCGGGGGGAGCGGCTGGCCGCGGCCCTGGAGTTCATCGGGGGGAACGACCAGTTCTTCCTGAACGTGGCGATGGCGATGGGCAAGGCCATCACCGACCCGGCGCGGGGGGTCGAGGGCTCCACGATCGTCACCGCCATGAGCCGCAACGGGACGGACTTCGGGATCCGGGTGAGCGGGACGGGGGACGAATGGTTCACCGCCCCCGCCGGGATGCCGCGCGGGCTCTACTTCCCGGGCTTCACCGAGGCGGACGCCAACCCCGACATGGGGGACTCGGCCATCGTCGAGACCATCGGGCTGGGCGGCTTCGCCATGGCGGCCTCGCCCGCCGTGGCGGGCTTCGTGGGGGCGGGCTCGGCGGCGGACGCCCTGGGCCACACCCAGGCCATGTACGAGATCGCCGCCGGGAGGAGCGCGGACTGGACCCTCCCCGCCCTCGATTTCCAGGGGGTGCCCCAGGGCATCGACGTGCGCAAGGTGGTGGAGACGGGGGTGGCCCCCGTCATCAACACCGGCATCGCCCACCGCGAGCCGGGCGTGGGCCAGGTGGGGGCGGGCATCGTCCGCGCCCCGATGGGCTGCTTCGAGCGGGCGCTGGAGGCCCTGGCGGAGAGGCTGGGGGTGGGGTAGCTGTGAAGTCTAAACAGGTTGTTCGCTCATGCGCCTGTTCCTCAGTGCGCTCTCCCAGGTTCTGCTCCCCTCTCCTTCTGGGAGAGGGGAGGGGGGTGAGGGGCCGCGGCGCCAAGGCCTCCCTCACCCGGAGCATCCAAGCGGCGGGCCGCTTGGATGCTCCACCCTCTCCCAAGGGGAGAGGGGAAGACCGCTCCACGGAGTGAACAACGTGTTTGGATTCCGCAGCTACCCCCGCTCCAGATCCTCGTTCTGGACGCGGGCGTCGATGAGGCAGGGCTTCCCGGCGGCGAGGGCGTCCCGGAGGGCGCTCTTGAGCTCCTTCGCCGTGTCCGCGCGCCGGGCGCCGACGCCCATGCCCTCGGCGATCGGGCAGAAGCCGATCTCGGGGTCGCGGAGGTCCATGGCCACGAAGCGGCGCAGCTCCTGGGTGTTCCCCTGGAGGTTGAGGGCGCGCTCCTTGAGGATGCGGTAGCTGCGGTTGTTGGTGATCACCCAGACGCAGCCCACGCCGTAGCGGGCGGCGGACCAGAGCGTCTGGATGGTGTACATGGCCGAGCCGTCCCCGGAGAGGCACACCACCGGCCGCACCGGCATCGCCACCTTCACCCCCAGGGCGGTCGGGAGGCCCAGGCCGATCCCGCCCCCCTTCATCCCGAAGTAGCGGTCGGTCTTCCCGGCGATGGCCCGCCGCAGGCCCGGCCCTCCGGTCGTGATGGACTCATCCACCAGGACGCAGCCCCGGGGCAGGACCTCGCCGAGGGCGGCCTGGAAGACGGCCGGGGGCATCCCCTTGGCCGACTCCGTATCGGGGGTGAGGGCGGGGGGCGTCTGCTTCTTCTGGATCTCGCCGGCGATCTTCTCCGCCTCCCGGCGGCGCTCCAGGGCGCGCCCGCGCCCGGCCTCGCCGAGCGCCTGCTCGAGCGCGGCGGTGAGCAGGGGCAGGGTGGCCTTCGGGTCCCCGAAGAGGGCCGGGTCGGCCGGGAAGTTCTTGCCGATCTCCCAGGCGTTCAGGTCGAGGTGCATGGTGCGCGCGCCCTCGGGGAGGATGTGGACGTCCGGCGGGAAGGAGAGGATGAAGGCCTCCATCCCGATGAAGAAGAGCAGGTCGAAGCCTTCGAGCATCGCCCGCAGGGGCTTGGCCACCCGCAGGAGCTCGCCCGAGTAGAGGGGGTGGTCGAGGGGGAACGCGATGGTGTTCGAGGCGCTCTCCCCGAAGACCTGGGCCCCCAGGCACTCGGCGAAGCGGACGAGCTCCTGGACGGCGCCCGAGCGGGTGACCCTCGAGCCCGCGACGATGGCCGGGCGCTTGGCGGCGGCGAGGAGCTCGGCGGCGCGGCGGATGCCCTCCCGCCCGGCCGGGAAGGTGGTGTCGATCCGGGTGGGGC
>JBBTDR010000077.1:0-4648 GCA_038042665.1 Nitrospinota bacterium | reverse complement strand
GAGCCTCCTCCCCTGCGTCCCAGGCGGGAGGAGGAGCTCGCTGCCCCGGCGCCCGGCGCGGCGAAGGAGGAAACTTCGTCCGAGGATCTGAGCGGCTTCCTGGACGAAGCCGGCGCGGCCCCGGCGGCCAAGGCCGGGGAGCCCAAGAAGGAGCCCCCCAAGCGGGGCGGCGGCTTCATCGTGGAAGATGAGGACCCCGACGAGATCGAGGCCTATGTGCCCGAGGGCGCTCCCCCCGCGGCGGCGGCCGAGGAGAAGAAGGAGCCCGCCCCGGCCCCGGAACCCGAACCTGAAGAGGAGGAAGAAGAGGGGATGCGCGAGGTGGTGGGGGTAGGGCTATCCCACCGCCTGGTGTCGGGGCTGGTGGATTTTGGGATCCTGGGCGCGCTGCAGGGCTTGTTCGCGTTCGTCTCCTCCAAGATCGTGGCGCAGGCGGCGGGCGGGGCGGTCGCCGCCAACATGGAGGCGCTCATCATGGTGGGGGTCCTCAACGCGGCGGTGCTGTTCCTGCTCTCCATCTTCTATTCGGTGTACTTCGTCGGGATGTTCGGCTGCACCCCGGGCCAGAGGTGCATGGGGCTCTCGGTGGTGGACATGGACGATAAGCCGGTAGAATACATGCAGGCCGTCCTGCGCTACTTCGGCGGCCTGGCGGCCGCCCTGCCCCTGGGGCTGGGGTACCTGCTCGTTCTCTTCGACAAGCGGAGGAGGGGGCTGGGGGACCGGCTGGCGGGGACCCGCGTCGCCCTCCAGGCGCGGGTGTAGGATTCCGGCGAGGGCGCAAGGCTTCTTTCCGTTTCGACCAGGAGACAGGGACCGACATGGCGCGATCTGCCTTTCGATGGATGTCCGGCCTGATGGCGCTCGCCCTCCTGGGGGGAGCGGCGTGGGTGGGCGCTCAGGGGATGGATCACACCCGGGCGCTCCAGTCCATCAGCGACAAGCTCCACGACCGCTACCCCCACCTGGAGGGGCAGGTGGCCGCCGTGAGGGGGGGCGACCTCTACCTGAGCTTCGGGGAGAAGGACAAGGCGACGAAGGGGATCAAGGTCACCGTCCTCCGCAGGGGCGAACCCTTCCGGCACCCGGCCACGGGCGCGGTCCTCGGCACGCTCGAGGAGGAGGTGGGCGAGGCCGAGGTGGTGGAGGTGCAGGAGCGGTTCTCGGTCGCCCGGATGGTCCGCCTCACCCCGGGGCGGGACCTCGTCCCCCGGGTGAACGACCCCGTGCGCCTCTCCTCGGCCAAGATCCGCATGGCCGTCCTCCCCTTCATCAACCAGACCCAGGAATCCTACGGGATGGATATCCTCACCCGGGAGCTGGCCCGCGGCCTCCTCTCGAAGGGGCGGTTCGACGTCTATGACGTCGATCAGCTCCAGGTGTGGCTGCTGGAGAACGGCCTCGACGCGAAGGAGGCGCTGAAGGGCGACAACGCCATCAAGCTCCGCAACCAGATCCGCGCCGACCTGGCGCTGGAGAGCACCGTGCGCGACGTGCGCGGCCGGAAAGTCATCACCAGCCGCCTGCTCTCCCTCACCACTGGGCAGGAGCTCTTCCAGGCGGTGGCCATCGCGGACGACCTCCCCTACCAGCAGCGCGCCCCGCGCGAGCAGGCCCTGCGCCGCGACGCGGGGGGCCAGGGCCAGCCGGCGGCCGGGGTCCCCGCCCCGCCCGCCGGCTTCATCCTCAGCCGCGAGGGCGTGCCCGGGGCCCAGCGGGGGGGCGCGAGCTACGTCTTCAACGACGTCACCTTCCGCGGGCTGGCCGTGGCCGACGTGAACGGGGACGGCAAGAACGAGGTGGTCATCATCACCCAGACCCAGCTCATCGTGTACCAGTTCAGCGAGGGCCGCATGCGCGAGCTGGCCCGCTACGACGACGGCCGGACGAACGACTTCCGCTGGGTGGACGCCGCCGACATGAACGGGAACGGCCGGGCCGAGATCTACATCGCCAACTACCGCTTCGGCGGCCTCTTCTCGATGGTCCTGGAGATGAAGGGGAGCGGGTTCGAGAAGCTCGCCGACAACGTGGGCGCCTTCTTCCGCCTCATCCCCGTCCGCCGCGGCGAGCGCGGGGCCAAGATCCCCGACGCGGACGCCTACCTGCTCCTGGGCCAGGTCCAGGGGCTGGACAAGCCCTTCGCCGGCCCCGTCCAGCGCTACCGCTGGTCGGACAACAAGCTCGCGCCGGCCGCCCCCTACGGGCTGCCCCCCAACCTCACCATCCTCGGCTTCGGCCTCTGGGACCTGGACAAGGACGGCACCCCGGACGTGATCGAGGTGGGGGACGACGACAAGGTGCGGGTCTACTCCCGGCGCGGGGAGCAGCGCTTCGCCAGCGCCACCCGCTACGGGGGGGCTGTCCACACCTTTTACTCTACGAAGGACCCCATGACGACCCAGGAGGAGTTGGGCGGCCGGTCGCCCGACCTCCCCATCCGCTCGCGCGTCCTCGTGGCGGACGTGGACGGCGACGGGGTGGACGAGGTGCTCGTCATCGCCAACGAGTACAGCGCCACCCGCCTCGTGCCGGGGCTCGGGGTGACCGGCGGCCAGATCGCCGCCCTGATCTGGGACGGGAGCGGCCTCTCCGAGGTCTGGCGGACCACCAAGGCGGAAAAGGGGATTGTCGACTTCGCCCTGGCCGACGCCGACAACGACGGGGTCGTGGACCTGGTGGTCATCACCACCGGCTCTGGCCCCCTCCGGGAGAAAAAGAGCACATTATATATTTATAAAACAAAGGGTTAGAAGAAATATCCCGCAAGTTCGCGCCAGGTATTGACAACCCTGGGCTCCTGATTGCATCATCCGGGTTGGCTTTTTTGCATTTGTCTTGGCTTGAAGGCGGCTCCCTCTCCGCGCGGGAACGTGCGGGGAAAATGCGCCGGGGGCGCCTCGGTTTGATCCGCCCGGGTCCGCGCGCGGCTTTTTGCCCGCCGCGCCGGGCAGCGCGGCGCCCCTCCGGGGGAGCGGGCGCGGAAAGAAAGGAGGTGGCGGGGAGAGAGAGAAAAATGGATCGGCGGCACCGGCACTCGCAGGACCCATGAAGCAAAACGGGAACACTTGAAGCACTTGGGTACACTCCATTCAAGGAGAGAAGAAATGCGGAAATTCCTCCTGGCCCTTGCTGTGGGCCTGTTGGCGGCGAGCCTCGCGGCTCCGGCCTACGCCGCCGACTTCAAGTACACGGGCTACTTCCGCGTCCGGGGCATCACCTCGGACGACATGGACCGCAACAAGCTCACCCACGACGGATTGCAGTACTACGACTCCCTCGTGCGGCCGCGCTTCACCAGCACCTCCGAGGGCGGGAAGCTCTGGGGCATCTACGAGCTCGACCTCACCGACGGCAACCACATCTTCGGCGCCACCGGCACCGGCGACCAGGCCGTCGCGGTCAACCGCTGGCTCTTCGACTTCGCCGTGCCCGGCACCACCCTGCGCATGCGGGTGGGCCGCACCGACTACACCGACCCGACCAACGAGATCTTCGACAGCATCGGCGTCCACCGCCAGGACGGCGCTGCCCTCTACGGCAAGCTCTTCGGCCCGGTGGATCTGAGCGCCTTCACCACCAAGCTGAACGACAGGGCGGGGGCGGCGGACGCGACCCACGGCGCCAGCGACGACGACAACTACTACGTGGCCCTGAAGTGGACGGTCTCCCCGAACATCGCCCTCACCCCCTGGGTGGCCCTCTCCCGCCGCAACACCGACAACGCGGCCGCCAGCACCGGCTATGAGCTGTACTACCTGGCCCTCCACGCCCAGGCCAAGGTCGGCATCATGGACCTCGTGGTCCAGGCCATCTTCGAGAGCGGCGACGCCGCCCAGCCCACCGCGGCGCGGCGGCTCGCGGGGGACCGCGACGTTGACATGGAAGCCTGGGCCTTCATGGTCCGCAGCTGGTTCACCTTCGGCAACCTGAAGCTCGGCGCCTACCTCACCGTCCTCACGGGCGACGACGACCAGGTGACCGCCACGGGCAACACCCAGCAGCAGAAGGACCGGAGGCTGAGCCGGTTCGTGTTCCCGACCTCGTCCGGCTACCTCGAGGGCCCGAACATCCTGACGGGCCGCCGGTTTTCCACCATCACCGCCAACCAGGGCGGACTCGCCGGCTCGGGCAACACCACCTCGAACCGGACGGGCACGGGCGACGGGCGCGCCGCCCAGCTGAACGGCCTGATCATGCCCGAGATCCTGGCCAAGTACCAGCTCACCCCGACCCTCGGGCTCGAGGGCAACATCTCCTTCGTCCGCTCGCACAAGAAGGCCCCGGACGTCGGGGCCACCCTGACCGGCGCCGCCGCCGCCGCCACCACCTACGACAACAACAAGAACTTCTGGACGGCGTTCGAGTTGGGCTTCCGCTGGAACATCTACAAGGAGCTGGAGATGCGGGCGCAGGCCTCCTACCTCGCCGTGGGCGACTACGGCCAGGTGCAGGGAGGCGTGGCCAAGGACGACGCCTGGGGCATCTACTACGAGTTCGCCTACATCTGGTAGGCGGACCCGTACGCTCTAGCGGCAGCACGGCCCGGGGGGCCCTTCGGCCCCCCGGGTTTTTTTTGCTCCCCAACCGCGCAGCCGCGCAGGGACGCCCCGGGGTGAGGGTGTAGGGGCAGGCCCCCCCGCCCCCC
>JBBTDR010000076.1:5839-9239 GCA_038042665.1 Nitrospinota bacterium | reverse complement strand
CTCCTGGAGCTCCACCCCGGCCTCCGCCGCTCCGCCCAGCGCCTCCGCGCCCGCGCCCTGGGAGCGGAGCAGGCGCAGGGCGAGCCGCACCCCCTTTTCCACCGCGGCCTGGGTCTGGGCGAAGAGCTGCTCCAGCGCCGCCCGGGAGGGCGGGACGCCGCCGGCGAGGAACTTGCGCAGGGCGAGGGCGGCGAGGCGCTTGGCGGTGGCGCGGGCGCTGAAGTCGCGGATGAGGCCTTGCTTCAGCGAGGCCTGGGCCCCGGCGGGGCCCACCTGCTCGATGACCACGTGGTAGGCGAAGAGGCGCCCCTCCTGCCGGGCCGTGGCGGCGGCCTGGAAGCTCCGCCGCTCCACCGCGGCCGAGGCGGAGGCCGCCCCCCAGGGGGCGGCCTGGGTCGAGGCGATGCTTGGGAGGGGGCCCAGGCTCACGGCGGCGCTCCTCGCGCGCGGGGAATCCCATATCCCCTATCGGCGCGCGCGGGGCCGGGCTTGAGCGGGGGGCGCATTTGCCAGGAAGGGGCCCCTCTGCCATAATTCGCCCGCCCTCAAGGGGCGAACCAGGCTGAAATCAATCGGTTGGCAATCGGCCGGGGCGTTCATGGAATACAACTGCTGGCTCGAGTGCATCAATCCCGCCTGCCGGGCGAAATACTCGATCTTCGACTCGATCTACCGGTGCCGGGAGTGCAGCCGCCTCCTCGAGGTCACCCACGACCTGGAGGCCCTCCGCTCCCGGAGCGCCTCGGAGTGGCGCCACCTCTTCGACGACCGCTACAAGCGCAACACCTTCCCCTGGGGGAGCGGGGTGTGGGGCAAGAAGGAGTGGGTCTGCCCCCTCATCGAGGACGAGAACATCATCTCCTTCTACGAGGGGGGCACCAACCTCTTCAAGGCGGGGCGGCTGGGCCAGGAGCTGGGGGTCGGCGAGCTCTGGATCAAGCAGTGCGGCAACAGCCACACCGGCTCGTTCAAGGACCTGGGGATGACGGTGCTCGTCTCGGCCGCCCAGCAGATGGCGGCGGACGGCCGCCGGGTGCGCGCCCTGGCCTGCGCCTCGACGGGCGACACCTCGGCCTCCCTCGCCGCCTACGCCGCCTCGGCGGGGCTGCCGGCGATCGTGTTCCTGCCCCGGGAGAAGGTCTCCCTCGCCCAGCTCATCCAGCCCATCGCCCACGGGGCGGTGGTGCTCTCCATCGACACCGACTTCGACGGCTGCATGACGTTCGTCCAGAAAGTCTGCGAGGAGCAGGGCATCTACCTGGCCAACAGCATCAACTCGCTCCGCATCGAGGGCCAGAAGACCATCAGCGTCGAGCTCGTCCAGCAGTTCGACTGGGAGGTGCCCGACCTCATCATCATCCCCGGCGGGAACCTCGGGAACGTGAGCGCGCTCGGCAAGGGCTTCGTGCAGATGCGCGACCTGGGGCTCATCGACAAGTATCCCCGCATCGTGTGCGCCCAGGCCGAGCGGGCCAACCCGCTCTACCGGAGCTACCTCACGGGGTTCAAGGAGTACCGCCCCATCGAGGCCAAGCCCACCCTGGCCACCGCGATCCAGATCGGCAACCCCGTGAGCATCGAGCGCGCCATCCATACCCTCAAGCTCTTCGAGGGCTCGGTGGAGCACGCCACCGAGGAGGAGCTCGCCAACGCCGCCGCCCGCGGCGACCGCACCGGCATGTACAACTGCCCCCAGACGGGGGTGGCGCTCGCCGCCCTCGAGAAGCTGGCCTCCCGCGGCGAGGTGGGCCCCAAGGACAAGGTGGTGGTCATCTCCACCGCCCACGGCCTGAAGTTCACCGAGTTCAAGATCCAGTACCACCAGCGCCGCATCGAGGGGGCCGACTGCCGCTTCGCCAACCAGCCCATCGAAGTGCCGAACGACCTGGGCGCCGTGCAGGAGGCGGTCGAGCAGCACCTCGCCTCCTTCGCCACCACCTGAGCGGGACGGCGGGGCAGCGCGCATGAGCCTGAGGCCCCCCTCATCTCCGCCGCCCGAGGGGCGGGGGGAGCGCCGCCACGCGCTGGACGCCCTCGTGCCGCCCATCTTCCAGGCCGCCACCTTCACCTTCGAGAGCGCGGCCGAGCTCGCCGCCTTCCACGCGGGCGAGCGGAGCGGCAGCTTCTTCTACGGCCGCTACGGCAACCCCACCCTGGCCGCGGCGGAGGCGCGCCTGGCGCGGCTGGAGGGGGCCGAGGCCTCGCTCCTCTACGCGAGCGGGATGGCCGCCGTCTCCTCGGTCTTCCTCGCCCTGCTGGCGCCCGGGGCGCAGCTCCTCTTCGCGGGGGAGAGCTACCGCCACTCGCGGGACGTGGCCGAGGGCCTGCTCGCCCGCTACGGGGTGAAGGCCGCGGCGGCGGAGTCCGCCTCCCCCGACGCCTTGGAGAAGGCCTCGGGGGGGAGCGCGCGCCTGGTTTTCGTCGAGGTGCCCTCCAACCCCACCCTCCGCGTGGCCGATGTCGCCCGCCTCGCCGAGTGGGCGCACGGGAAGGGGGCCCGCCTCGTGGTGGACTCCACCATCGCCTCCCCGGCCCTCTTCCGGCCCCTGGAGCACGGGGCGGACCTGGCCGTGCACAGCGCGACGAAGTACCTCTCCGGCCACAACGACCTCATGGCCGGGGCGGTCTCGGGCGCGCAGGCGTTGGTGGACGCCCTGCGGGAGCAGCAGGCCATGCTGGGCGGCATCCTGGCCCCCCACTCGGCCTACCTTCTCGATCGCGGCATGAAGACCCTGGGGCTCCGGGTGGAGCGCCAGAGCTCGACCGCCCTCCGCCTGGCCGAGTTTCTCGAGGGCCGCCCCCAGGTGAGCCGGGTGCACTACCCGGGCCTCCCCTCCCACCCGGATCACGCCACCGCGCGGCGGCTCATGCCCGCCTTCGGGGGGCTCCTGAGCTTCGAGCTGAGGGGGGGGCCCGGGGCCGCCGACCGCCTGGTGGACGCCCTTCGGGTGCCGGCGCTGGCGCCGGGCTTCGGGGGGACGGAGAGCCAGGTGGAGCACCACGCCCGCATGGCCTACGCCGACCTGGGCCTGGAAGGGGCGCGGGCGCGGGGCGTGGCCCCGGGCCTCATCCGCTACGCCGTGGGGATCGAGGACTTCGAGGTCCTGCGGGACGATCTGAGGGACGCGCTCGGGAAGGTCTAGCCCATCAGCCGCGCCCGGCGGCAGGCGCCGGGGCCGGCTTCTCCTCCACCAGCCAGCGGGTCCGCACCCACATCTGCCGCCCCTTCAGGGTCCCCGCCTTCACCTCCACCTGGGTGAACCCCCGGTCGTCCGGCGAGAGCACCGTCACCTCGGTGCCGGGCGTCAGGCGGAAGGGGTGGAGCGGCCCGCGTGGGGAGCGGTAGGCGGCCGCGTAGTTCAGCGGGAAGCCCTGGTAGGAGCTGCGCACGTACATCGCC
>JBBTDR010000076.1:1850-5739 GCA_038042665.1 Nitrospinota bacterium | reverse complement strand
GAGGGCGTCGCGCAGCTGGAGCCGGACCTCGTTGAGGGTCTTGCCGTGGTTGGCGAGGATCTGGGTGTGGGCGAGGAGCTCCCGGCGGATGGCCCCGAGGGCCGCCTTCTGTTCTCCCTGCTCTTTCTCGAACTCCGCCCGGGGGACGAACCAGGCGCACCCGGAAATGGCCGCTCCCAGGCTGGCGAGCAGCAGCGCCCGCGCCCCCAGCCCGGCCCAGCGAGGCTTCCGATCCCAGCGCTCTCTCATACCGGGTACCATCCCTCGATGGGCGGCATGACGACCAGCTCGCTCTCCAGGGCCTGCACCCCGGAGAACGAGCGCGCGATGCTCTCGGCCAATTCCTTCTCCTCATCGCTGTTCACCCGGCCGTGCAGGCGGAGCCGGCCGGGGGCGGCGCAGTCCACCGCGATGCCGCTGGCGTCCAGGCGGTCGTCCGTCATGAGGGCCGCCTTGACCCGCTGGGCGAAGGCGAGGTTCTGCAGCGGCACCGAGGAGGACGGGGCCGGCTGCTCCTGGGCGGCCTTCCGCAGGAGGCCGATCAGCACCCGCGCGGCCTCCTCCTCGGTCCAGAAGCCGGTGTTCAGGACAATGTCGAAGTCCGAGGGCTCGCCCCAGGCGGCGCCGAAGAAATAGCGGGAGTAGGAGGTGCGCTCCCGGTCGTTGTGGAGGATGAACTCCTCGGCCATGGCCGGGGAGAGGGCCTCGTGCTGCACCAAGCGGCGCTGGCGGCTCTCGTTGGGAGCCACCACCCGGGAGCGGAACACCCCCGGGATGCCCCGGAGCAGGATGTGAGCCCCGTGCCCCAGAATGACGTGGTTGTCCTTCAGCGCCGACTCGTAGACGATGGCCCGCATGGTGTCGAGATAGACCAGCTGGCGGTCCCGGAAGAAGCGGTCCACCAGGCCGGGGCTGCGCTCGTCCACCCGCTCCAGCTCGGCCCGGACGTAGCCGTAGGAGCGCGCGGCGGCGGCGAAGCCATCGTTGTCGAGGAGCGTCCAGCCCAGCTCATCCGCGACCCGCTTGGCGATGGCGTCGCCGCCGCTGCCCAGTTCCCGGGAGAGGATCAGTACGCCCATGGGTGGCCTCCATCCGGCTTGCCGGGGGGCCGGGCCTCCGCGGCCAGAGCGGCCCCTCCGCCCCGGCCCTCCTCCCGGCTCTCGATGATGGCGTCCAGAGTCTTCCGCATGGTGGTACAGCCGCCCAGGAAAATCAAGGCGAAAATCAGGAGCGCGCGGAGCCCCTCCCGCGCGGCCCGCGGCGCCTTCATCGGCTGGCCCTCCGGAACTTCTCCAGCTGGAGGCGGAAGTAGCGGTTGTTGGGGTCCAGGCGGATGGCCCGCTGGATGTAGGAGACGGCCTCCAGGGCCTGGCCGTTGCGGTAGAAGAGCTCGGCCAGGGTGTCGAGGAAAGCCGGGGTGTCCGGCTGGAGCTCGAGCGAGCGCCGGGAGAGCTCGATCCCCCGCTCGATGTTCTTCTCCTCGATGGCGTGGAACCAGGCCAGCCGGTTCAGGGAGGGGGCCGAGTTGGGGTCGACCTCGATGACGCGGCGGAACACCTCCTTCGACTCCTCGGACTTCCCGCTCTCCCACAGGAGCATCCCCAGGTCGAAGAGCACCGCCACCGAGCGGGGGTGCTCCTCCTGGAGCTTGAGGAGCATCCGGTGGGCCACGTTCAGGCGGCCCCGGCTGCGGTGGAGCCGGGCGATGCGCACGAGCATGTCCACGTTGGAGCGGTCGAGCTTGGCCGCCCGCTCGTAGAGCTCGATGGCCTCCTTGTCCTGCCCCCCCGCTTCGTAGAGGGCCCCCAGGCGCACATAGGCGTCCAGCCAGTCGGGGGCCAGGTCCACCACCTTGGCGTAGACCTCGATGGCCTCCTCCTGGCTCTGGCGGGTGCCCATGGCGGCGAGGGCGGCGCCGAGCTCGAAGTGCAGGCGCGCGTCCCGGGGGTAGTGCCCGATCCCCTGCTTCAGCACGCTCACCGCCCGGGCGGCGCGCTTCTCGGCCAGGTGCTTCTCCGCCTCGGCGAGATAGGTGCCGGCCGGGGGAATGGGGGCGGGCCGGGGACCGGGCGCGGCATTCTTCTGGAGGTGGCCCTGGACCCCCTCGAGGCGGCGCTTGAGCACCACGTCGTCCGGGTCCCGCCGCAGGGCGTCGGCGTAGGCGCGGGCGGCCTTCTCGAAGGCGCCGGCGCGGGACTGGAGGTCGCCCAGGAGGATGAGCCCCTCGATGTGCCCCGGCTCCCCGGTGAGGAGGGCCTCGAGCTGGGCGACGGCCTCCGGGCCGCGCTCCAGGCTGGCGAGGGCCTTGGCGAGGCGGAAGCGGGCGACCCGGGCGCGGGGCCCTGGGAGGGCGGCCGCGCGCTTGAGCCGCTCGGCCGCCTCCGCGAGAGCGCCCCGGCTCTCGAGGCGGGCCGCCTCCTCCAGCAGCTCGCCCTGGAGGGTGCCCCGCTCGTCCCCCGGCCCGCCCCCCGTCACGAAGACCCAGGGGGCGAGCCTCGTGTCCCAGAAGCGCGTGAGGCGGAGGGTCGTCCTCTCCTGGAGGCTGGGAAGGGAAATGTCAGGCGCGGAGCCGAAAAACGAGGCCGAAGCCGCACCCCCCGCCAGGAGCAGAAGCAGCAGGGCCAGGGCCATCCGCCGCCGCCCGGGCATCGCGGGCCGGCGCGGGGGAAGGGGCTGGACGTCGGGCATGCGGAGGAAGCCCTCGAGCCGGGCCTGGGGGTGGATCTGCACGCGCGGGGCCTCGATGCTCCCGCGGTGGTGGCAGCCCGCCCCCAGCTCCACCCGGCGTCCCACGAGGAGTTCGCCCTGGCACATGCCCCGGACGACCAGCTCCTCGGCCCGGAAGGTGCCCTCGGCCTCCGCCCGCGCGCCGATCTCCAGCCGGCCGGCACCCTCGACCTCGCCCGTGAAACGGCCGTTCAGCACCATCCGCCCCGAGAAGCGGAGGGCGCCCTCCAGGCGGGTCCCCGGGCCCAGGAAGGAAAGGCCGGACTCAAGGTTGGCGGGATGCGGGGAGGGCATGGAACCTCTCCCTGTCTGCGGGGGATGCCGGAGATTCCTCAAGCCGGAGGAAGGAGCCACAGGGGGCGGCTGACGAGCGCATTTTACCAAAAATGGCGCCCCCTGTGGGGGACGGAATTTCGGTCAACCCTACTCGCCTTGGCGGTAGAGCCAGATAACCCTCTGATCCCAGCCCTCTTCCAGAATCAGGCGCTCCTGCCCGCCCTCGACCGACCAGGCCGCGGGCGGAGCCCCGCGCGCCGCCTCGCGGGCGCTCCGCCCAGGGCCCGAGGATTCCCCCGGCCCCACCCCGAGGCGCTGGCGGGCCGCCCGGACGGCGCGGGCCCCCTCGAAGGGCTCCGCCGCGGAGACGAAATAGAGCCGGTACATCCGCCGGGGCTCGATCAGCCGCGCCGCGAAGGGGACGAAGCGCCCCGGCCCCACCCGCGCGGCCATCCCCTGGCGCTCGGGCTCCAGGGAGGAGAAGAATACCTCCGCCTCGCCTTCCGCATCCAGCGCGAAGGCGTACACATAGCGTTCCAGGCGCGTGGCGAGCCGCCCCACGACGAGCGACTCCCGCCCCACCAGGTTCCCCCCGGCGAGCCGCCGCCGCTCGCCCGTGTGGTCGATCTCCTCCAGCACCACCTCCAGGGCGGGCTCGCCCCAGAAAGGCGGATGGCGCGGCGCCTGGCGGGGCGCGGGCGCGGCGGGGGCGGCGAGCAAGGCGTCGGGGACGGAACGGCGGGGCAAGGCATCGCGGGCGTGAGCGGGATAGATCCGGCCCGCCATCACCCGCTCCGGCAGGCCGAAGATGTCCTTCATCCCGCGGGCGTAGTAGATCGACCGGGGGGGGGAGTTCACCACCACGGCGGCCCAGACGCGCACCCGG
>JBBTDR010000076.1:0-1750 GCA_038042665.1 Nitrospinota bacterium | reverse complement strand
GCCTTGGCCTCCTGCCAGGCGACGCCTTCTCCCCCGTCGATGATCCGGAACTGTTTCGAGCGGCCGAGCGCCCGGCGGAGGGCCTCCTCGGCCTGGCGGCTGAACTCCGTGCGCCTCCCCGTGCCGGCCTCCGGGAAGCCCGCGACGATCACCCGGTAGGGCTGGGGTTCTCCCTCCCGCGCGGGGGCGTCCCGGGCCCGGAGGCGGTTCACATCGAAGTCGGAGGCCTCCACCCCCCGCTCGAGGCCCGCGGCCAGGCGCTCCCCGAGAGCCTGGATGGCCCGCGCCTGGCCAGGCTCCTCGTGCCAGGGGATGGCCTCATAGCCCGCGCAGGAGGCGAGGAGGAGGAGCGGGAGCAACCACGCACCGCCCCGGAGGAGAGCGCCCTTCATGCCCCTCCCCCCGCCTGCGCCCTGCGGCGGACGGCGTCGAGGGCGGCGAGGCTCTCCAGGAGGGGCCGGAGGTCGCGGAGGAAGATCATGTTCGGCCCGTCCGAGAGGGCCTCGTCCGGGCGCGGGTGGCACTCGATGAAGAAGGCATCCACCCCCACCGCCGCCGCCGCCCGGGCGAGGGGAGCCACCATGCGGCGGTCCCCGCCGCTGCGGTCCCCCAGGCCCCCGGGGGCCTGGACGCTGTGGGTGGCGTCGAAGACGACGGGCCAGCCCGTCTCCCGCATGAGGACGAGGGCGCGCATGTCGGCGACGAGGTTGTGGTAGCCGAAGGAGACCCCCCGCTCGGTGAGGAGGATCTGGGAGCAGCCCGCCTCCTGGAGCTTCGCGGCCACGTTGCCCATGTCCCCGGGGGCGAGGAACTGGCCCTTCTTCACGTTGACCGGCCGGCCCGTCCGGGCGGCCGCCTGGAGGAGGTCGGTCTGGCGGCTGAGGAAGGCGGGGATCTGGAGGGCGTCGAGCACCTCCGCCGCCTCGGCGGCCTCGGCGGGGGTGTGGACGTCGGAGAGGACGGGGAGGCCCGTCGCCTCCCGCACGGCGGCCAGGATGCGCAGGCCCTCCCGCATGCCCGGCCCCCGGTAGGAGGCGCCCGAGCTGCGGTTGGCCTTGTCGTAGGAGCCCTTGAAGACGGCGCCCATGCCAGCGGCGCGGGCGGCCTCCTTCACCGCGTGGGCGCACTCGAGGGCGAGGGCCTCGCTCTCCAGGACGCAGGGGCCCGCGATGAGGGCGGGCGGCGCGCCCCCGCCGATGGGCACGCCCCCCACCACGACCCGCCGCTGGCCCGCCACCGCGCTCCCTCCCGGAGCCTAGTTGAAGAGCTCGCCGCTGGCCTTCTTCGCCGAGGCGATGAAGGCGCGGAAGATGGGGTGCGGCGCGTAGGGGGCGCTCTTGAACTCGGGGTGAAACTGGCAGCCGAGGAAGAAGGGGTGGCCGGGCAGCTCGATCATCTCGACCAGGCGCTCGTCCGGGGAGAGCCCGCTGAAGCGCAGGCCGTTCTCCTCCAGGGTCTCCCGGAAGGCGTTGTTCACCTCGTAGCGGTGGCGGTGGCGCTCCTCGAAGCGGACGGCCCCGCCGTAGACCTCCGAGGCCAAGGAGCCGGGCCGCAGGACGCCGGGGTAGGCGCCCAGCCGCATGGTGCCGCCCATGTTCACGTTCTCCTGGCCGGGCATGAGGGCCACGACGGGGAAGGGGGTCTCCTCCCGGAACTCCGAGCTGTTGGCGTCGGCCATGCCGCAGACGCTGCGGGCGTACTCGATGATGGCGCACTGCATGCCCAGGCAGATGCCGAAGAAGGGCACGAG
>JBBTDR010000075.1:0-6693 GCA_038042665.1 Nitrospinota bacterium | reverse complement strand
CCCGGCGCCCCCCCCCGGGCGGCCCCCCCCGGGCACGAAGGAGAGGGGCGCCGGGCGCTCACCGGGGCGGGCGCCCTGGGGGCGCGGATCGGTACAATGGGCGGGCGCGGGGCGGGCGTGGTCCTGCGCCGCGGCGGGGAGGAGCGCCCCCTGCCGCGCTACGACTCGGACGAGATCGCGCGCGTCCTCTGACCGGAGGGTCTTGTGCGCAACGGAGCGCGGGGCGTCCTGCTCGACTTCGACGGCACCCTCACCAAGCCCGCCTTCGACTGGCTGGCCATGCAGGCGGAGATGGCGCTGCCGGCGAGCGTCTCCATCCTCGATTATCTCGCGGCCGCCCCGCCCCGGGAGGCGGAGCGGGTGGCGGCCATCCTCGAGCGCCACGAACGGGAGGCCGCCCGGCGGGCGGAGGCCATGGAGGGCGCCCATGCGCTCGTCGGCTTCCTGAAGCGCCGGGGGGCGCCCTTCGGGGTGGTGACGAACAACGCGCGGCGGCACGTGCTCCCGATGCTGGAGCGGATCGGGCTCTCCATCGAGGTGCTCGTCACCCGCGACATCGGGGTCTGGAAGCCCGACCCGCGCCACGCGCTGGCGGGGGCGGAGGCCATCGGGGTGGAGCCGGGGCGCTGCGTCTTTCTGGGGGACGGGCGCTTCGACATGATGGCCGCCCGGGCGGCGGGGATGGTGCCGATCCACCTCTCGGCCGGGCCCGGGCTGGACTGCGACCACCGGGTGGGCTCCCTGGCCGAGGCCGCCGCTCTCCTCGGCCGCCTGCTGGGCTGAGGCCGCCCGGCGTCTTTTTTTCTGCGATCCCCCGAAATCCGCCGAAAGGGCTGAACTGCCTTCCCGCCTCGAGGGAAGGCGCGCTTCTTTTCCGTGGGGGGCGCCATGAGGCCGGCGGCCACCTGTGACATCCCTCACACAGGGGCAACCCTTTCACCCGCGGCGGAAAGATGTGCCTTGGGACGGGCCGCGCCCGGGGTGTTCGCGGCGAATTCCCGTGTGGATCCGAAAATGCGCCCAAAAAGAAAGAGGGCACATCCCCGAAGGACGTGCCCTCTATTCAGATGGGACCTGGGGCCTCGCGGCCACAGGTTTTTCGGCGGGGTGTCAGTGAACCGGCCTCAGGGAACCCCTTGACCGGCCACCGGGGGGTAAAGCGCCCAAACTGCGGGCGCCCGTTGAGGGCTAGCGAAACACGTCCCAGGTGACCCTGTTGCTTCTCTTTTCGGCACCTGAACACCTAACCTTAAAGCAGAATTCGTGCCAAATTAAATATTACTGCCTTTAAAAGAAACTAAAGGCGTATGTTATTGAAAAATAATGGATTGTCACACAGGATCGATCGGCCCGAATTATGAGAGCAAGGTGGCGCCGCGGCGATTTTGACGAAAATTCGGCAATGTCACGAAGCCATGCGACAAAATGTCATGTCGTAAGGGTGGCGCCGGTGACATTCCTGAGCATTGTGAGACAGCACATGGAGATGGTTGCAAAAACATCAGATACCACAATCTTTCGGATTGGACCCCCCCGGAGCGAGGGGGAAGGGAGGTTTAGAGCAGACCCTGGACCGACCCCTTGGCGGCCTCGATGACCCCGCCGGGGAACACCCCGAGCAGGAGGGTGAAGAACACCAGGATCACCAGGGCCAGGAACAGCGAAGGGGCCTTGGAGAACTCCACGGCGGGCTGGGCGCCCCCGCGCTCCTCCATGAACATCACCATCATGATGCGGCCGTAATAGTACATGGAGACGGCACTCGTCAGGATGCCGATGACCGCCAGCCAGTAGTACTCCCCCTGGATGGCCGCCGCGAAGAGGAAGAGCTTGCCGACGAAGCCCGCCGTCGGGGGGATGCCCGCCAGCGAGAGGAGGAACACCACGAAGGCGAGCCCGGCCCAGGGGTGCGCCTGCCCCACCCCGCGCCAATCGTCGATCAGGTCCCCCCGGTAGCCCTCCCGGCAGATGTAGATGAGCATCCCGAAGGCGCCCAGGTTGGTCACCAGGTAGGCCGCCAGGTAGAAGGTCACCGCGCTCACCGCCTGGGGGGCGAAGACGGCCTTGCCGCCCTGCATGCCCAGCCCCGCCACCACCCCCATCAGGAGGTAGCCCGCGTGGGCGATGCTCGAGTAGGCGAGCATGCGCTTGAGGCTGGTTTGGGCGATGGCCCCGAGGTTGCCCCAGATCATGGTGGCGGCCGCCAGCACCCACATCAGCAGGTTCCACTGGGGCGCCATGGCCGGGAACGCGGTGAAGAAGAGCCGCATGAGGGCCCCCACCGTCGCCGCCTTGACCGCCACCGACATGAAGGCGGTGATGGCCGTGGGGGCGCCGGTGTAGGCGTCCGGCAGCCACATGTGGAAGGGCACCAGGGCCATCTTGAAGCCGAAGCCGGCCACCAGGAGGATGAGGGCGAGGACCATCGCGGGCTGGGAGGCCAGCGGCTTCCCGGCCAGGGCCTCGCCGATGCCCTGGAGGGCGGTGGTGCCCGTGAAGCCATAGGCGAGCGCCATGCCGTAGAGCAGGATGCCCGAGGCGAAGGAGCCCATCAGGAAGTACTTGAGGCCGGCCTCCCGGCTCAGGGGGTCGTGCCGGATGAAGGCCACGAGCACGTAGATGCTGATGCTCATCGTCTCGATGCCGAGATAGATGGTCAGGAGGTCGTTGCCCGAGAGCATCACCAGCATGCCGAAGAGGGAGAAGAGCATCATGGCGTAGTACTCGCCGTAGTTGATCCTCTCCACTTTCACGTAGTGGAGCGAGAGGAGGATGGACAGCGCCGTGCAGACGAAGACGACCACCTTCATGAACACGCTGAAGTTGTCGGCCACGTAGAAGCCGCCGAAGGTGGTCCGCGTCCCGGCCCCCCACTGGGAGAGGGCCACCGCGGCGAGGACCACGACGCCCGCGAGGCTCAGCATTCCCATCGCCGCCTTGTTCTCCAGGGAGGTGAACAGGTCCGCGATCAGGACGGCGCAGATGAGCGCCGCCAGCCCGATCTCGGGAGCGGCGAGGCTGAGGCTGATGTCCGGGAAGACCGCCTGCATCGGTTCGGGCTCCTTATCCCTCCCGCCCTAGCGGCGGGGGGCTTCCGCCGCGCCGGGGACGGGCGCCGGGCCGAGGCCGGCCACGCCCTGGGCCGCGGGGGCCTGGGCCACGGTGGCCATCTTCACCACCTGGCTCACGCTCGCCTCCATCCGCGCGAGGAAGGGCCGGGGGTAGAGGCCGATCCAGAACATGAGCGCGAGCATGGGCAGCATGTAGATGACCTCGCGCGCGTTGCAGTCCGTGAGCTTCTGGTTCGCCGGGTTGTCCACCGCGCCGAAGAACATCCGCTGGAAGAGCCAGAGCATGTAGGCCGCGCCGAGGATGATCCCGATCACGGCGAAGGCGGCGTATAGGTAGCTTTTCTCGAAGGCCCCGAGCAGGATCAGGAACTCGCCCACGAAGCCGTTCAGCCCCGGCAGGCCCATGCTGCTGAGCATCGTGATGGCGAAGAACGTGGAGTAGACGGGGACCACCTTCGAGAGGCCGCCGAAGTCCGAGATCATGCGGGTGTGGCGCCGCTCGTAGACGATCCCCACCAAAAGGAACAAGGCCCCCGTGCTGATGCCGTGGTTGATCATCTGGAGCTGGGCGCCGAGGACCCCCTGCTCGTTCAGGGCGAAGACCCCCAGCATGACGAAGCCCAGGTGGCTCACCGAGGAGTAGGCCACGAGCTTCTTCACGTCGGTCTGCGCCATGGAGACCAAAGCCCCGTAGATGATGCCGATGACCGAGAGCAGCACCATGAAGGGAACGAAGGCCTGGCTCGCCTGGGGCACCAGCGGGAGCACGAAGCGCACGAAGCCGTAGGTGCCCATCTTCAGGAGGATGCCCGCCAGGATCACGCTGCCCGCCGTGGGCGCCTCGACATGGGCGTCCGGCAGCCAGGTGTGGAAGGGGAACATCGGCACCTTGATGGCGAAGCCGATGAAGAAGCCCAGGAAGATCCACACCTGGAGCGTCATCGGGATCTTAGGCCCCACGGCGTAGAGCTGGGTGAGGTCGAAGGTGAGCTTGCCGGTGCCCAGCTTCAGGTTGACGAAGTAGAGGGCCAGGATGCCCAGGAGCATCAGCACGCTGCCGAAGAGAGTGTAGAGGAAGAACTTGATGGCCGCGTAAAGCTTGCGGGGGCCGCCCCAGATGCCGATGAGGAAGTACATCGGGACGAGCGTGATCTCGAAGAACACGTAGAAGAGGAAGATGTCGAGCGCGGCGAAGGTGCCCAGCATGCCCGTGGCCAGCAGCAGCAGGCAGACGTAGTACTCCTTCTCCCGCTCGTGGATGGCCGAGAAGGAGCACAGGATCGAGACCACCATCGTCACCGTGGTGAGGAGCACCAGCAGGACGCTGATGCCGTCCACCCCGACGAAGTAGCTCACGCCGATGCTGGGGATCCAGTCCGCCCGCTGGACGAACTGGAAGCCCGCCTGGGCCGTGTCGAAGTGCGTCCACAGGGGGATGGAGAGGAGGAAGTCCACCACCGCCACCCCCGTCGCGAAGCCCTTGATCGCCCCCGTCCGCTCCTTGTGGAAAAAGAGCATGAGGGCCACCGCCCCCAAGGCGGGCAGGAAGGTGATCAGCGTGAGAAGCGTCGAGTTACCCATAGTCCCTCCAAGCCCCCGATGCCCTTAGCGGAACAGATAGGCGCTCACCATCAGGAAGACGCCCAAGAGCATGACGAAGAGATAGTTCTGAATCATGCCGGTCTGGATGAACTTCAGCAGCTGGGAGAAGAAGCCGATGACCCCGGCCACGCCGTTCACCGCGCCGTCCACCGTCCGCAGGTCGAAGACGCCGGAAAGCCGGCTGGACCAGACGGTGAGGAAGGAGCCGCCGTTCACGGCGCCATCCACCACCTTCTGGTCGAAGTCGAAGAGGCGCCGCATCAGCCCGTAGATGGGCTCCACGATGCAGGCCTGGTAGAGCTCGTCCACGTAGTACTTGTGGAGGAGGAGCCGGTAGAGGCCCGGGAAGCGCCGCTCCACGCGGTCCGGGGCGCCGGTGTCGCGCACGTACATCCGCCAGGCCAGGGCGATCCCCGCCAGGGCCACCGCGGTGGCCAGCACCACGAGCAGCATCGCCGCGGGGCCGTCGTGGCCGCCGCCCTGGGCGGCCGCCTTCACCACCCGCACCCCCTCGTCCAGGGCCGCGTGGCCCGGGGCCTTGGCCAGGGAGGGGGCCAGAAACTTGTGGATCCAGCCCGCGTCCGGCGGGAAGCCCGGGATGACGCCCCCCACCACGCTCAGGACGGCGAGGAGGACAAGGGGGACCGTCATCGTGGCCGGGGACTCGTGGATGTGCCCGCGGGCGTGGTGGTCCACCCGCATCGGGCCGTGGAAGGTCATGAAGACGAGGCGGAACATGTAGAAGGCCGTCATGAAGGCCGCGGCCGTCCCCAGCCCCCAGACCGCGTAGTGGCCGGTGAAGAAGGCGCCCGCCAGGATCTCGTCCTTGCTCCAGAAGCCCGCCAGGGGGGGCACCCCCGCGATGGCGACCGCGCCCGTGAGGAAGGTCCAGTAGGTCACGGGCATCTTGCCCTTGAGGCCGCCCATGTAGCGCATGTCCTGCTGCTGGTCCGCGGGGGCGTGGTGCAGGGCGTGGATGACGCTGCCCGACCCGAGGAAGAGGAGACCCTTGAAAAAGGCGTGGGTCATCAGGTGGAAGATGCCCGAGGCGAAGGCGCCCACCCCGAGGGCCATGAACATGAAGCCCAGCTGGCTCACCGTGCTGTAGGCGAGCACGCGCTTGATGTCGTTCTGCACGAGGCCGATCGTGGCGGCGAAGATGGCCGTGAGCGCCCCCACGAGCGCCACCACCTCGAGGGCGCCCGGGCCCTGGACGTAGATGGGGCTGGTGCGGGCCACCATGTACACCCCCGCCGTCACCATGGTGGCGGCGTGGATGAGGGCGCTGACGGGGGTCGGGCCCTCCATGGCGTCGGGCAGCCAGACGTAGAGGGGGAGCTGGGCGCTCTTGCCCACCGCGCCGATGAAGAGCAGCAACCCGATGGCGGTGGCCCCCGGGGCGGCGAGGGCGGGCGCGGCCTTGAAGACCTCGCCGTAGGTCAGGCTGCCCGTGAGGGTCCAGATGAGGAACATGCCGAGGAGGAAGCCGGCGTCCCCGATGCGGTTGACGATGAAGGCCTTCTTCCCGGCGTCGGAGGCCGACTGCTTCTCATACCAGAAGCCGATGAGCAGGTAGCTGCACAGCCCCACGCCTTCCCAGCCCACGAACATAAGGAGGTAGTTGTCCCCCATGACGAGGAGGAGCATGGAGAGCATGAAGAGGTTCAGGTAGGTGAAGAAGCGGGCGTAGCCCGGGTCGCCGTGCATGTAGCCGATGGAGTAGATGTGGATGACGAACCCCACCCCCGTCACCACCAGCAGCATGATGGTGCTCAGGGGGTCGATCAGGAAGCTGACCGGGACCTTGAGGTTCCCGGCGGCGATCCAGGTCCAGAGGGTGACGGTGTGGCTCCCGCCGGAGCCCCAGATCATCTCCCGGCTGACCCCCAGCACCACCAGGAAGGAGAGGCCCGCCATCAGGGTGCCCAGGTGGCCCGCCTTGTGGCGGGTCTTGGACCCCCGCAGGCCGGTGATCAGCACCCCGGCCAGGGGGACCAGCGGGATCAGCCACGCGTACTGG
>JBBTDR010000074.1:0-12286 GCA_038042665.1 Nitrospinota bacterium | reverse complement strand
CGGAAGATGGAGCTTCCGTCCTCCATCTCCCGGCCCTTGCTCCGCTGGGCCATGTAAAAATGCTCCAGCAGGCCAATCAGCGGGACGGGGGAACTCACGTCCTTGGCCGAGCCGATGATGCAGTCGATGTCCTTCATCAGCACCCCGATGGGGCCCGAGGGGGGGAAGTGGCCGGCCAGCATGTCCTTGCCCCGAACCTGGAGGACGTTCGAGGCCGCCGCCCCGGCGCACAGGGCGTCGAGCATGATGTCGGGCGGAAGCCCCGCCTTCAGGCCCAGGGTGAGCCCCTCGGCGGCGCCCGCCATGTTCACGAACAGCACGAGGTTCACCACCAGCTTGAGCTGGGCCGCCATGCCGTTGCGCTCGCCCACGTAGGTGGTCTTCTTCCCGATGGCGTCGAAGGCGGGCTTGGCCCTCTCGAAGGCCGCCCGCGGCCCCGAGGCCATCACCACCAGGTCCTTCACCGCCGCCTGCTTCCCCACCCCGCTCACCGGGCAGTCCAGCCAGTGGAGGCCCTTCGCCTGGGCCATCTCCCCCATGGCCTGGGCGAACTTGGGGGGCACCGTGCTCATGTCGGCGATGACCGCGCCCTTGGCGAGCCCCTCCAGCACCCCGCCCGGGCCGGTCACGGCCTGCTCGACGTAGCGGTAGTTGGGCAGGGAGGTCATCACCAGGTCCGCCCCCCGGGCCGCGCCGGCGGCTGTGGCGGCCCGCCGGAGGTTCTTGCCCTTGAATTTCGCGTACATCGCCTCAACCGGGTCGTAGCCCGCCACCCCGAAGCCCGCGTCCAGCAGATGGCCCGCGAACGCCCCGCCCATCACCCCCAAGCCCACCACGCCCACCTGGATGCCCACGGATGCACTCCTCCTGGAAAGACCGGACGCCTCTCCGGCTGCCCGCGCGCGACGCGGGCAATCTAGACCACGGGGCCGCCCCCGTAAACCTGGGGAGGGCGCCGGGCTCAGTGGACCAGATAGCCCCCGTCCACCACGAAGTTGTGGCCCTGGACGAAGGCCGCCTCCCCCGAGGCGAGGAAGGCCACCGCCCCCGCGATCTCCCCCGGCTCGGCGAAGCGCCCCGCCGGGATGTAGGAGAGGCGCTGGGCCCGCTCCCCGGGATTGCGGGACATCCGGTCGAGGTAATACTCCGTCCCCGTGGGGCCCGGGCTCACGCAGTTCACCGTGATCCCCTCGGGGGCGAGCTCGAGGGCCATCGAGCGGGCGAGCTGGATGAGGGCCGCCTTCGTCAGGCTGTAGAGCGCCGAGCGCGGCGCCGCGACCTGGCCCAGCTGGCTCGCGATGTGGATGATCCGCCCCCCGCCCGCCGCCCGCATGGCCGGCAGAACGGCCTGGCTGGCCAGGAAGGGCGCCCGCAGGTTCACGGCGACGAGGCGGTCGAAGTCCTCGGGCGTGAATTCCCCGAAGCGGTGGGGGGCCCGGATCCCGGCGTTGTTGACCAGGATGTCCACCCCGCCGAGCGCCTCTTGGGCCCCGGCCACCACGGCCCCGGGGCCCTCCTTCCGCGCCAGATCGAACACCCCCCAGGCCGCCTTCGCCCCGGCTCTCCCGCACTCCGCCGCGGCCCCCCGCAGCTCGTCCCCGGTCCCGTCCGCCGCCAGATAGACCGCCGCCCCCTCCCGGGCCAGCCGGAGGGCGATCGCCCGCCCGATCCCCCGCGAAGCCCCCGTGACGATCGCCCGCTTCCCCTCCAGCATTCCCATAACCGGTTTCTCCTCCGGTGAAGATGCGCTAATATCGCGCGGCAGACCCACCCCGGCCCAGGAGGGAGCCATGCCCCGGCCCGCGCGCCCTTTCGAGGGCATCCAGCACCTCGCCATCAAGGTGTCCGACCTCGATCGCGCCCTCCGATTCTACACCGGCATCCTGGGGTTCGCGGTCTCGGAAATCCACCCGCCCGGGGAGCACCCCGCCCTGCCCGACCTCGGCCTCTGCTTCCTGCGCTCCACCCTTCTCCACCACGACCTCAACCTCGTCTTCCGCCGGGGGAAGGACCCGGACCTCGAGGCCCTCCCCAAGACCGACCAGGGCCACGCCAAGGACCTGGGCATCCACCACTTCGCCCTCCGGGTCCGGGACCGGGCCGAGTTCGAGGCCTGGCGGGCCTGGCTCGGGGAGAACGGCGTCGCCCTCGTGCGCGGGCCGGTGGTGCACAGCCCCACCCATCCCGAGGGGGACGGCACCTGGGGCGAGAACCGGGCCATGTACTTCTGCGATCCGGACGGGCACCGGATCGAGATCTTCTGCGAGATGGCCGAGCTCGACCCCGAGACGAACGGAATCCATCCCCGCTGGTACGCCGAACGCCTCCGCCAGGAGGGGCTGGACCCTTCCCAATATCCGCCCGCGCCTCCGTACCGCCCCGTGGCCCATTGAGGCACGCCATCCCGCGCCGCGCCGTCTCCCCGGCCCGCCCGCCCGGCCGGGAGCCCGCGGAGCCGCGGCGGAAGGAGCCCGTGAGAATGCGCCCGAAAAACCTGCGAATCCGTCTCCCCGGCTGGCCGGTGCGCCTCGGCGGGGACGTTTCCGCCCCCGCGTCCCCCGGAGGAGCCCGCGGTCCGATGCGAGGGGATGGCTGAAGATGGCCAAGGGACCTGTCCGCGCGTGCATCGTCGGCACCGGCTGGTGGGGAGGGGAGCACGCCAAGGCCGCCCGGCGGGTGGAGAATCTCCAGGTGACCGCGTGCTTCTCCCCGGCGGCGCCGAGGCGCGCGGCCTTCGCCGCCGCGCACGGCTGCCGCGCCCTGGAGAGCTGGGAGGCCGTCCTCCGCGACCCGGAGATCGAGGCCCTCATCCTGGCCACCCCGCACACCACCCATGCCCGCCTCGTCGAGGAGGCGGCCTCGGCCGGGAAGCACGTCCTCGTCGAGAAGCCCTTCGTCCTCCACGTCCCCGACGGCCAGCGGGCCATCGCCGCCTGCGAGCGGGCGGGCGTCCGCCTGGCCGTGGGCCACCAGCGCCGCTGCCAGCCCGGCCACCGGGAGCTCAAGCGCCTCATCGACGCGGAGAGGCTCGGGCAGGTCATCCAGATCGAGGGCAACTTCTCCTACGACTTCGGCTTCCGGCTGGACCTGGCCAGCTGGCGGGCCGACCCCGCCGAGAGCCCCGCCGGGGGCATGACCGGGCTGGGCGTCCACCACGCCGACACCCTCCAATACCTCTTCGGGCCCGTGAAGCGCCTCGCCGCCATGAGCCGCTCCGTTCACCCGAGGACGCCCCTGGACGACGTCACGGGCGTCCTGCTCGAGTTCGAGGGCGGGGCGGTCGGCTACCTCGGCGCCAACTTGCTCACCCCCAAGGTGTTCTACATCCGCGCCCACGGCACCGAGGCCAACGCCTGGGCCGAGAACGAGGGCACCGTCCTCACCTTCCACAAGAAAGGGGCCGCCCAGCCCGAGGTGACGCACTACCCTGCCGAGGGCGACCCGGTGACGAACCCGGTGGCGGACGAGCAGGCCGATTTCGCCGCCGCCATCCGCGGGAACCGGCCGCCCGAGGTGGACGGCGCGGCGGGGCTGCGCGCCAGCGCCGTCCTCGAGGGCATCACCGTCTCCTCCCGGGAGGGGCGGACAGTGGACCTCTCCGAACTCTACGCGTGAGCGCCGCGGGAGCAGGCATGGCCGGAGGGGAGTTGGATCGGCTTCCGCCCGGCCGCCAGCCGGACTGGTTCAAGGCCCTGGTGTCGGGAGGGCTCCGCCTGGCCTTCGGGGGGGCGGAGGTGACGGGGCTGGAGCACGTGCCCCGCCAAGGGCCCCTCATCGTGGCCCCCACCCACCGCAGCTACCTCGACCCCCTCATCCTGGGCGCCTTCCTGCCCCGCGTCCTCTACCACATGGCCAAGCGCGAGTTGTTCGGGCAGCTCATCCCCCGGACCGTCCTCCGCTTCTTCGGGTCCTTCCCCGTGGACCGGGAGGCGGTGCGCGGGAGCACCTTCCGCACCGCGCTGCGGCTGCTCCGCCTGGGCGGGGCCGTGGTGATCTTTCCGGAGGGAGGGATCGTCGAAAAAATGGGGGACGGGATGAAGGCCGGGGTGGGCACCCTGGCCTCCATGAGCTCCGCCCCGGTGCTCCCCGTCTACCTGGCGGGCTCCAACACCCTGTTCAGCTGGCCCGAGGCCCTCTCGGACTCCCCCTGGCTCCTCCTCCGCGTGGGCCCGCCCATCCTCCCTCCCCCCCACCGGGGCCGGGAGACCCGCGAAGACATCTCCCGCCCGGTGGCCGAGGCCCTTAAACGCCTGGAGCAGGCCCCGCCCGGCCGTTGAGGCCCGCCCCGGGCCGTGCTACAAGGTGGCGGTTCCGTCATCCGGCTTCATCCTCCGCGAAGGGGGCACGATGCCGATCCGCTTTGAATTCACCGGGCGGCGGGTGATCCTCACGGGCGCGGCCGGGGACATGGGCCGCCGCATCCTCCGGGGCTTCCTCGACGCGGGCGCCAAGGTCTATGCCACCGACCGGGAAGGCCCCCGGCTCGACGCCCTCCAAGGCCCCGCCGACCGCCTGAAGAAGAGCGCCTGCGACCTCACCGACGTGGCCGCCATCCGCCGCTCGATGCGGGAGGCCCTGGACTGGCTGGGGGGGCTGGACGTGCTGGCGAACGTGGCGGGCTACATGCCCATCCGCCCGCCGCTCGAGCTGAAGGAGAGCGACTGGGCCGCCATCCTGGGCGTCAACCTGCTCGCTCCCTACTACTGCATCCAGGAGACCATCGGGGCCCTCAAGGCCTCGGCCTCGGGGCGCATCATCAGCTTCGCCTCCATCGCGGGGAAGATGGGGGGCATCGGCCCCAACCTCCCCTACGCGGCGGCCAAGGCGGGCCTCCTCGCCATGACCTACAACCTGGCCCGCGAGCTGGGGAAAACGGGGGTGACGGTCAACTGCATCCTCCCCGGCCCCGCCGACACGGGGCTCCACTTCGAGTCCCCGCCCGAGATGCTCGCGCGGGCCCGGCAGGCCCACCCGATGGGGCGCCTCACCACTCCGGAGGACGTCTGGCAGGCGGTGCTCTTCCTGGCGAGCGAGGAGGCCGCCCACATCAACGGGGAGGCGCTCGACGTGAACGGAGGCTTCTGGACCGACTAACCCTCTCCAGGGGAGGAAGGACATGCCATCGGACAATCCCAAGGGCTACACGAACCCCGGCCTGCTCTGGACGCCCGCCCAGCTCCGGGCGCGGCTCGGCGACCCGAACCTGCGGATCATCGACACGCGGCCCGGCGAGCGCTTCGCCATGGGCCACATTCCCGGCGCGCGCCATTTCGACGTGTACGGGATCAACTGCGACGACACGGACGCGGCGCCCCTCCAGTCGTTCCTCCGGATGTGGGCCTTCCTGCTGGGCAACCGCGGCGTCTCGTTCGAGAACACCATCGTCTTCTACGACGACATCACCGGCAACACCTGCGTGCGGGGCTTCTGGTTCCTCGAGCTCTTCGGCCACGGGGACGTGCACGTCCTCGACGGGGGCTACCGGGCCTGGGAGCGCGCCGGCCACGAGACGGCGCGGGACGCCGAGGTGCCCAGCCCCGCCAAGTTCGAGTACACCCTGAACCGGAACTGCCTGGCCACATACAAGGACGTGCTCGCGGCCATCGGCGACGCGAACCACCTCCTCCTCGACACCCGCAGCGAGGGCGAGTGGCTGGGCACCTCGAAGCGGGCCGCGCGGGGGGGCGCCCTGGCCGGCGCGGTCTGGCAGGAGTGGGTCCAGCACCTCACCCCCGAGGGGGAGATGAAGCCCGCCGCCGAGCTGCGGGCGCAGTTCGAGGCGATCGGGGTGAGGCCGGAGAAAGAGGTCACCGCCTACTGACAGACGGGCTACCGTGCGGCGCACGGTTACCTGGCCCTCCGGCTCCTGGGCTACCCCAGGGTGCGGAATTACCTGGGTTCCTGGAACGAGTGGGGGAACCGGGCCGGGCTCCCGGTGGTGACCCCCCGGCCCTAGAAAACGGCTGGCAAAATAAAAGCGAAAAGACAGCGGATATCCTCTTCTCCTAGAATCCCTTCCAGCCGTTCACGATGAGGAAGAAACAGGGCATCCCGCACGCCACCCGCGCACAGGGCCCATCCGGGCTCACTCTCTCCAGGGGAGGAACTCCATGCGCACGCCGCGCGCCCTCAGGCTCCTGCTCGTTCTGAGCATCACCTTCTTTTTCGCCAGCCCGGCCCCGGCCGCCGCGCCCGAGGTCAAAGTGGGCGCCGTCAGCAACACGGGCGGCATGGTGGTCTTCGTCGCGGTGGACAAGGGCTTCTTCGCCAAGCACGGGCTGGACGGGAAGGCGGTCGTCCGCAACACCGGCCCAGAGCTCAGCAAGGCCGTGGACACCGGCGAGGTGGACTACGGCGCGGCGAACGTGGCCAACATCCCAGTCGCCCTCGAGCGGGGGCTCGACGTGAAGGCCGTGGTGGGCTACGTGGGCGGCTCCTACGCCAAGGCGACCGACGACAACATGCTCGGCATCGCCGTCCGCCCCGACTCGGGCGTCAACTCCATCGCGGACCTCAAGGGGAAGAAGGTGGGCACCACCTTCGGCTCGATCAACGACTTCTATTTGGTGGAGCTCGCCCGGAAGAACGGGCTCAAGGAGGCGGACCTCAACCGGATCAACGCGTCGCACCCCTCCATGATCTCCATGTTCGACACCGGCGGGGTCGAGGCGATCGCAGCCTGGGAACCCTACCTGACGGGCATGCTGGAGAAGGTGAAGGGCGCCAAGCTCATCGTCCGCGGCGGGGACATCTCGTGCTTCTGCACCGCCCTGCACGGGAAGCCCCAGACCGTCTACAAGGACCGCGGCGTCACCCAGAAGTTCGTGGACGCGATGGCGGAGGCGGCCCACTACGTGCGCGACCCCAAGAACCTGGACGAGATCGGCCGCGTCGGCTCACGCTACATCCGGGGCCTGGACGCCGACCTCATCAAGCGCACGCACAAGTACTGGGTCTATGACATGCGCCTCGGCAAGAACTCGCACAAGGCGTTCAACGACGCGGTGCAGGTGCTGATCGCCCAGAAGAAGATGAAGGAGCCCTTCGACCCGGCCAAGTACTACGACACGAGCTTCATCGAGAGCACCATGAAGCGCCACCCCGAGTGGTTCAAGGACCTGCCCGGGGGGTCGTGAGGCGGAGGCGATTTTTCCCTGGCGGCGGGGCCGCCGCCGTGCTCTTTTCCTGAACGGAGGAATGAAAGTCATGCTGAAACGCGCCGGGGCGCTGTGGATCGCTGGCGCTCTCCTGCTGGCGGGGGTGCCCAGGGCCGAGGCCGCGCCCGCGCCCAAGAAATTTGCCGTCGGGGCCGTGACGAACACGGGCAACATCGTGAACTTCGCGGCGGTGGACAAGGGCTTCTACGCCAAGCACGGGATTGACGCCAAGATCTTCGCGCAGGACACCGGGTCCGCCCTCAGCAAGGCCCTGGACGCGGGCGAGCTCGACCTCTCCGTCGCGGCCATGTCGAACATCCCCGTCGCCCTCGAGCGCGGCCTCAACGCCAAGGCCATCGTGGGCTACTTCGGGGCGGCCTACACCCGCACGGTGGACGACGACATGCTCGCCGCCGCCGTCCGGCCCGACTCGGGCATCCACAGCGTGGCCGACCTCAAGGGCAAGAAGGTGGGCGTCACCTTCGGGACGAGCAGCGATCTCTACCTCGTCGAGGTGCTGAAGCGGGCCGGCATCGCGCCCTCGGCGATGGAGCGGATCAACGTCCAGCCTTCCAACATGACGGCCCTCTTCGACGCGGGGAAGGTGGACGCCATGGTGATGTGGGAGCCCTACATCACCCACATGCTGGACAAGGTGAAGGGCTCCCGGGAGCTCATCCGCGGTGGGGGCTACTTCTGCCAGTGCGCGGCCATGCACGGCTTCCCCGCGAAGCTTTACGCGGACAGGGACCTGACCCAGAGGGTGGTGAACGCGATCGCGGAGGCCGCCCGCTGGGTCCGGGACCCCAAGAACCTGGACGAGATCGGCCAAATCTCCGCGCGCTACGTGCGGGGGCTGGACCCGGAGCTGGCCAAGCGGACCCACAAGTACCACACCTTCGACCCCCGCCTGGGCAAGAACACCTTCAAGGCGTTCAACCAGACCGTGCAGCAGCTCCTCGAGCAGAAGAAGATGAAGGCTCCCTATCCGCCCGAGAAGTACTACGACACCTCCTTCATCGAGCGCACGATGAAGCAGCACCCCGAGTGGTTCGGCGACCTGCCCGGGGAATCTTGAGCGCCGCCTGGCCGGACGCATCCGGCGCGGGGAGACGGACATGCGGAAAAGAGTTCAGGCGATCCTGACGGCCGCCATCTTCCTGCTTCTCGCGGCCGGAGGCTCGGATGCCGCCGATCCGCTGCGGATCGGCGCGGGAAGTAATTCGGGCAACCTCATCACCTTCGTCGGGGTGGACAAGGGCTTCTTCGCCAAGCACGGCATCGACGCCAAGGTCGTCGTGCGCGGCACGGGCGCCGAGCTGAGCAAGTCGTTCCAGGCGGGCGAGATCGACTTCGCCCCGGCGGCCTTGCCCAACCTGCCCGTGGCCCTCGAGCGCGGGATGGACGCCCGCGCCTTCGTGAACATCGTGGGGTCGCCCTACTCGAGGGTGAACGACGACGTCACGGTGGGGATCGCCGTCCGCCCCGGCTCCGGCATCAACTCCATCGCCGACCTCAAGGGGAAGCAGATCGGCGTCAGCTTCGGGACGACGAGCGACGCCTACCTGCTCGAACTCCTGGAGAAGAACGGGATGACTCCCGCGATGGTCGAGCGGATCAACGTCTCCCCGGGCAGCCTCGTCGCCCTCTTCGACACGGGCAGGGTGGGCGCCATGGTGGCCTGGGAGCACTTCCTCACCGCCATGACCGACAAGGTGAAAGGCTCGAAGGTGCTCGTGCGGGGCGGCGGCCACGTGTGCTTCTGCGGCACCCTCCACGGGACGCCGGAGCGCGTGTACGGGAACCGCCAGCTCGTCCAGCGCTTCGTGGACGCCGTGGCCGAGGCGGCGCATTACGTGCGCGACCCCAAGAACAAGGACGAGGTGGCCTCGATCGGCGTCCGCTACATCCAGGGCATGGACGTCCCGCTCATCAAGGCGACGCTCCCCTACTTCCTCTACGACCCGCGGATCGGGCAGAACAACTTCCGCGCCTTCGAACACATCGTGAAGGCGCTCATCGCCCAGAAGAAGATGAAGGAGGCCTACGACCCGAAGCGCTACTTCGACGCCTCCTTCATCGAGAACACCATGAAGCGGCACCCGGAGTGGTTCGAGGACCTGCCGCCCGGCTCCTAGCGCGGGGACGCACCCCGGGCGGCGCCTCTCCGCGCCGGCAAGGAGTCCACTCCGCCCCCTCGGGGCGTGAAGCACCCATGTGCGCTGTGGCGCCCTCCGGAAAGGGAAAAGCAATGCGAAAGCTCATGTGCGCGGCGGCAACGGCCGCCATCCTGATTGCGGGAACCCTCCCGGCGGCGGGAGCCCCCCAGCCAGTCAAGCAATCGATCGGGGTGGTGAACAACACCGGCAACCTGCTCATGTTCGTCGCCGTGGACAAGGGCTTTCTCTCCAAGCGGGGGATCGACGTCAAGCTCACGCTCCGCGATTCGGGAGGAGACCTCAGCAAATCCCTGGACGCGGGGGAACTCGATTTCTCGATAGCCGCCATGTCCAACATTCCCGTCGCGCTCGAGCGCGGGCTCAAGGCGCGGGCCGTCGTGGCCTTCGCCGGCTCCGCCTACACCAAGTCGGCCGATGACGACATGGTCGCCCTCGTCGTCCGGCCGGACGCCGGGATCAACTCCATCGCCGACCTGAAGGGCAAGAAAATCGGGGTGAGCTTCGGCACGACCTCGGACATGTACCTCCAGGAGGTCCTGAAGAAGAGCGGCATCCCCCTCTCGGCGGTGGAGCGGATCAACGTCCCCATGTCCAACTCGGTCCCCCTCTTCGACACGGGCGGCATCCCCGCGATGGTGATGTGGGAGCCCTTCAACACCATGATGACCGACAAGGTGCCGGGGGCCAAGGTCCTCATGCGCGGGGGCGGCTACGTGTGCTACTGCACCGCGCTGCACGGCCTGCCGGAGACGGTTTACAAGAACCGCGACGCCACCCAGGCCGTCGTGGACGCCCTGTCGGAGACGGCCCACTTCGTCCGGAACCCGAACAACGTCGGCGAGGTCGCCCAAATCACCGCCCGCTACATCCGGGGGCTCGACCCCGATCTCTTCAAGCGGACGTTCAAGCATTACAGCATCGACACCCGCATCGGCCCCAATACGTTCAAGGCCTTCAACCTCTCGGTGAGCCAGCTCATCGAGCAGAAGAAGATGAAAGCCCCCTTCGACCCCGAAAAGTACTATGACACCTCCTTCATCCGGCGGACGATGGAGCGGCACCCGGAGTGGTTCAAGGACCTGCCGCCGGGCTCTTGAAACGGCCGGCCGGCGCCCCGCGCGGGGCGCCGGCCCCTTTGGCCTTTCCGCCCGCTTTGCATGGACGCTCCCTTCGCCTAAAATGGCGAAAAGGGTCTTGCCACCGGTTTCCGGCCCGGCTCCCTCGCGGGGGGACGCCCCGGCCCTCATTCATCCGGGAGGAACACCATGACAAACCCCTCCATCCGCCTCCTCGCGGCGTCCGCTCTCGCGGCGGGGCTCATGGCCGCGGGGAGCATCTGCTCCGCCGCGGCGCTCAACGTGGGAGCGACCAGCGCCACCTCCTCGCTCATCATGTTCGTGGCGACGGACAAGGGCTATTTCGCCAAACACGGGATCGACGTGAAGCTCTTCGTCCGCAACACGGGCCCCGAGCTCAGCAAATCGCTCGACGCGGGGGAGATCGACCTGGCCCCCGCGGCCATCACCAACATCCCCGTCGCCCTGGAGCGGGGCCTCGACGTGCGCGCCGTGGTGAACTACGTCGGCGGCACCTACACCAAAGAGGCGGACGACGACTCGATGGGGATCGTGGTGCGGGGGGACTCGGGCATCGGGTCCGTGGCCGGCCTCAAGGGCAAGAAGGTCGGCGCCACCTTCGGGACGGGGAGCGACCTCTACCTTCAGGAGGTGATGAAGAAGCACGACCTCGCGCCCGCGATGATCGAGCGGGTGAACGTGCCGCCGCCGAGCTCGGTCGCCCTCCTCGACGCCGGGGGCCTGCACGCCATGGTGACCTGGGAGCCCTACGTCACCAGCATGCTGGACAAGGTGAAGGGCTCGCGCCTCCTCATCCGGAACGGAGGCTTCACCTGCTTCTGCGCCTCCCTTCACGGGAAGCCCGAGCGCGTTTACCGGGACCGCGGCCAGACCCAGGCCTTCGTGGACGCCATGGCCGAGGCCGCCTTCTTCGTCCGGGAGCCGAAGAATCTCGACGCGGTGGCCGCCATCGCGGCGCGCTACATCCCCGGCATGGACCCCGGCATCATCAAGCGGACCCACAAACACTGGACCTACGACGTCCGCATTGGGGAGAACACCCACAAGGCCTTCAGCCGCTCGGCCCGCCTCCTCGTCTCCCAGAAGAAGATGCAGGCGCCCTACGATCCGGCGAAGTACTACGACTTCAGCTTCATCCGGCGGACGCTGGAGCGCCACCCCGAGTGGTTCAAGGACTTGCCCCCGGGCTCTTGAGGGGAGGGCGCCGCACATTCACCTTGTGGAGCGGGGCCGCTTTTTCATATAATCCCCCCGCTCCATCGAAGGCGGCATCTCGAGGGTTCTCCGCCCGCGCGGCGGCGGGCCGTATTCGTGCACAGGCGTGCTCCGGGGAGGCGGAGAAGGCGATGCGGAAGCTCAAGGGCGCGGTGGGAGCGGCTGTTGCTCTCCTCCTGGCGGGGGCTTTTTCGGCCGAAGCCGCCTTCCCGGCCGAGAAATACTACGACCCCAGCTTCGTCCGCCGGACTATGTAGCGGCACCCGGAGTGGTTCAAGGATCTGCCCGCGGTCCAGGAGTGAGCCGCCCAGGGAACCGCGTTCGCGATCGGGGCTTTCCGCATGCGTGAGAAGCTTGTCGTCGAGGGCCTGAGCCACCACTACCCGGACGAGTACACCGGGATGGACATCCACGCCCTCGACAACGTGAACCTCAAGGTGACCGAGGGCGAGTTCGCCGCCGTCGTGGGCCCCAGCGGCTGCGGCAAGACCACCCTCCTCAACATCCTCGCGGGGCTTCTCCCCCACAGGGTGGGGAGCGTCCGCGTGGACGGCCATGAGGTCAAAGGCCCCGGGCCGGACCGGGGGGTGGTCTTCCAGGAGCAGGAACTTCACGGTGCTTTGTCGGCGGCGGTGGT
>JBBTDR010000073.1:6788-8809 GCA_038042665.1 Nitrospinota bacterium | reverse complement strand
GCACCCCGCGCTGAAGCAGCTTTTCGGCATGGCCCGGGAGGCCGCCCGGCGGTTCGAGCGGGTGGTGGTGCGGCATGTGCGGCGCGGGGAGAACGCCGCCGCCGACGCCGCCGCCAACCGGGCCATCGACTCGGGCGCGGGCGCCTGAGCGGGGGCCCGGGCACAAGCGGAAGCCTGAGCACAAGCAGAAACCTGAGCACAAGGAGGAGAGCAGCTGGACCGGAGCGGGCCGCGCGACCGCTCGCGGCTTCGCGCCGCGGGAGGAAAGTCCGGGCTCCGCAGGGCAGGGTGGTGGATAACGTCCACCGGGGGCGACCCCAGGGAAAGTGCCACAGAAAGCAAACCGCCGCGGGCTCCGGCCCGCGGTAAGGGTGAAACGGTGCGGTAAGAGCGCACCAGCGGCCCGGGTGACCGGGCGGCTCGGCAAACCCCACCCGGAGCAAGGCCGAATAAGGAGACGCTCGAGGGTAGCCCGCCCGATGTCTCCGGGTTGGCCGCACGAGGCGGAGGGCAACCTCCGTCCCAGATGGATGGCCGCGAGCCCGCCCCTCGGGGCGGGCGACAGAACCCGGCTTACAGGCCCGCTCCGGTTCGCTGGTTCCCCCGCTCCCAAGGTTCGCAGGGGAGGCTCGATGAGCGAAGAGAACCTTCTGGTGCAGAAACAGGATGGCGTCGCCACCGTCGTCATCAACCGCCCGGCCCAGCACAACGCCATCCTGCGCGCCATGTGGCAGCGCCTCCCCGGCATCTTCGAGGAACTGGAGCGCGACGGCGAGACCCGCGCCATCGTCCTCCGCGGCGCGGGCGAGAAGGCCTTCGCCTCGGGCCAGGACATCACCGAGTTCCGCGAGACCACCACGCCCGAGGCGGCCCGCGCCCACAGCGGCCTGCTGGACGGGGTGCTCGAGCGCATCGCGGCCATCGAGCTCCCCATCATCGCCATGGTCCACGGCTTCGGCATGGGCGGGGCGGTGGGCCTTCTCGCGGTGTGCGACCTGCGCTACGCGGCGGACGACGCCGTCATCGCCGTCCCCGCCGCCCGGCTCGGCATCGTCTACCCGGAGCCCCTGACGCGGCTCATCATGGGCCTCATCGGCCCCGCCAACACGAAGGAGATGCTCATGACCGCCCGCCGCTACCCGGCCGAGGAGGCCCTGCGCATCGGCTTCCTCACCCGGGTGTTCCCCAAGGCGGAGTTGGAGGAGCAGACCTACGGGGTGGCGCGCGCCATCGCCGCGAACGCCCCCATCTCGGTCAAGAACTCCAAGGAGATGGTGAACCTCATCCAGGCGGACTCGCTCCCGCCGGCGGAAACGGAGCGCGCCCGGGCGCTGCGCCTGGCGGGCTTCGCGAGCCAGGATTTCGCGGAAGGGGTGGACGCCTTCCTCAACAAGCGCCCGCCGGTCTTCCGCGGCGCCTAGGCGGGAAGAAGGTCCCTTCCATGACTTCCTCTCCGGCGGCCGGCGATCCGAAGCCCCTCGACCCGGGCCAGGTGGCCGAGGAGGCCGCGCGCGCCTCCGAGGTGATCTCCCGCTACCTGCGGCCCACCCCCTGCCGCCTCACCGAGCACTTCTCGGAGCGGCTGGGGATCGAGGTTTACCTCAAGCCGGAGAATTTTCAGCGGACGGGCTCCTTCAAGGTGCGCGGCGCCTTCTACGCCGCGAGCCGCCTCACCCCCGCCCAGCGCCAGTGGGGCGTCGTCACTGCCTCGGCGGGCAACCACGCCCAGGGCGTCGCCTTCGCCGCCCAGCAGATGGGGATCCGGGCGCTGGTCGTCATGCCCGAGTACACCCCCAACACCAAGCTCGACGCCGTGAAGGACCTGGGGGCCGAGGTGGAGCTCTGCGGGGCCACCTTCGACGAGGCCTACGCCCGCGCCCGCGAGCACGAGGCCTCGCGCGGCCTGGTCATGGTCCCTCCCTTCGACCATCCCGACGTGATCGCCGGCCAGGGCACGCTGGGGCTCGAGATCCTCGACGAGGTGCCCGACGCGGGCACGGTCCTCGTCTCCGTGGGGGGCG
>JBBTDR010000073.1:0-6778 GCA_038042665.1 Nitrospinota bacterium | reverse complement strand
GGGCTCATCTCGGGGGTGGCCGCCGCGATCAAGGCCCGGCGCCCGGACGTGCGCGTCGTCGGGGTGGTGGCCCAGGGGGTCCCCTCCCTGCCGCGCTCCCTGGACGCCGGGCGGATCGTCGAGGCGCCTTCCATCTCGACCATCGCCGACGGCATCGCCGTCAAGCGTGTGGGGAGCTACTGCTTCCCGATGATCCAGCAGCTGGTGGATCAGGTCGTCACCGTCTCGGACGACCACATGGCCCACGCCATCCTGAGCCTGCTCGAGCGCGAGCGGATGCTCGCCGAGGCGGCGGGCGCCGCCCCCCTCGCCGCCCTCCTCGAGCGGCGGGCCCGCGTCAACGGAAAGGTGGTGGCCCTCGTCAGCGGCGGAAACCTCGACGTCAACCTCCTCTCCCGGATCATCGGCAAGGGCCTGGCCCTCGCCCACCGCTACGCCCGGGTGCAGGTGCCTCTCCACGACGTGCCCGGCGCCCTGGCCAAGCTCTCCAAGGCCGTGGCCGAGTGCCGGGTGAACATCATCCACATCGAGCACGACCGCCTGTCCACCCAGGTGCCCATCAACCACACCCTCTCCACCCTCTACCTGGAGCTGAGGGGCCGGGACCACCTGGAGACCTTGATTCAGCGCCTCGTGGCCGAGGGCTACGAAGTGCGCCGGGAAGGGAGCTGAACATGGGTTCGCCGCGCCGCGCCGTCATCAGCGTCAGCGACAAGCGGGGGGCCGCCGATCTGGGCCGCGCCCTGCGCGATGCGGGATGGGAGATCCTCTCCACCGGGGGCACCGCCAAGGCCTTGCGCGAGGCGGGGGTCGAGGTCACGGACGTCTCCCGCTACACCGGCCAGCCGGAGATCCTGGGCGGCCGGGTGAAGACCCTCCACCCCAAGGTGCTGGGGGGCATCCTCGGGCGGGCGGACCAGGCCGCCGAGATGCAGGCGCACGGCATCGAGGCGATCGACCTGGTGGCGGTCAACCTCTATCCCTTCCGGGAGACCGCCGGCAGGCCCGGCGCCGCGCGCGAAGAGGCGGTCGAGCAGATCGACATCGGCGGACCCAGCATGGTGCGCGCCGCCGCCAAGAACCACGGCCGCGTGGCCGTGGTCGTGGACCCGGACGACTACCCCGGGATCATCGAGTGTCTCCGCGGCGGGGGGAATTTCCCCGAGGAGCTCCGCCGGCGGCTCATGCGCAAGGCCTTCCAGCACACCGCGGCCTACGACGCCGCCATCGCCTCCTACTTCGCGGCCGAGGAGGGAGAGGAGGATTTTCCCGAGAAGGTGGTGGTCGAGCTCGACCGCGTGCGCACCCTGCGCTACGGCGAGAACCCCCACCAGCGCGGAGCCTTCTACCGCGCGGGGGGCCCCGCGGGCTTCTCCCTCGCGGACGCCGAGGTGCTGGGCGGCAAGGAGCTCTCCTTCAACAACTACCTCGACCTCGCCGCCGCGGCCGAGCTCGTGGCCGACATGGAGGGGCTCGCCTGCGTCATCATCAAGCACACCAACCCGAGCGGGGTGGGGCTGGGGGGCACCCAGGCCGAGGCCTACGAGCGGGCCCTGGCCTGCGATCCCGTCTCCGCCTTCGGGAGCATCATCGGCTTCAACCGAAAGGTGGACCGCGGGGCCGCCGAGGCCATGCGCGGCCTCTTCGTGGAGGCCGTCGTCGCCCCGGACTATGACCCCGACGCCCTCGAGGTCTTCCGCAAGAAGAAGAACCTCCGCATCCTCCGCCTCCCGGGCCTGGGGACGATGCCGCCCGGCGGCCTCGACCTCCGCTCGGTGCCGGGAGGCGTCCTCCTCCAGGAGCGCGACCGGATTGGGGAGGAGGACTTCGCCTGGAAAGTCGTCTCCCCCCGGGCGCCCTCGCCGGAGGAGGAGAAGGCCCTGCGCCTCGCCTGGCGGGTGGCCCGCCACGTGAAGAGCAACGCCATCGTCCTCTGCGACGCCCGGGGCACCGTGGGCGTCGGCGCGGGCCAGATGAACCGGGTGGACTCCGTGCGGCTGGCCGCCGAGCGCGCCCAGCTGCCCGTGAAGGGGACGGTCCTCGCCTCGGACGCCTTCTTCCCCTTCCGGGACGGGGTGGACGCGGCGGTCAAGCACGGGGTGACCGCCATCGCCGAGCCCGGCGGCTCGGTGCGCGACGACGAGGTGATCCAGGCCGCCGCCGAGCACGGGATCGCCATGGTGTTCACGGGGCGCCGCCATTTCCGCCACTAATCCTCTCATGGGCCCCGAGGCCCTCTCGGACGCCTCCCTTCTCCTCCGCGAGGAGGTCTCGGCGGCGGAGACCTTCCGCCGCCTGGAGGTCTTCCTCGGAGCGCTGGCCGCCCTGCCCAAGAAGTCCTGGCGCCCGCGCGTGGACGATCGCGGCATCCGGGTCGAGGGCCCGGGCCTGCGGCGGGTGGACGCCCTGCTCGAGCGCCTGGGAGTCCCTTCGCCGGGGCGCAAGATCGTTCACGTCGTGGGGACGAGCGGGAAGGGCTCCACCCTCCTCATGATGGCCGAGGCCTTCGACGCCGCCGGGGTCAAGGCGGCGGCCTTCTTCTCCCCCCACCTGACTTCCCTCGCCGAGCGGTTCTGGATCCGCGGGCGCTACATCGACCCCATCCTGGCCGGCCGCTGCGGCGCCCGCCTCGCCCAGGCCGCGGGCGAGATGGCGAAGGACGCCGTGCTGGGGCCTCCCTCCTACTTCGAGGCGACCCTCGGCGTCTTCCTCCTGGCGGCCCGGCAGGCGGACTGCGAGGTGGTCCTCCTCGAAGCGGGGCTGGGCGGCACCTACGACGCGACGCACGCCGTCACCCCCGCCGTCCTCGACGTGGTGACCTCCATCGGGCTCGATCACACCGACCTCCTCGGGCGGACCGTGGCCCGCATCGCCCGGGACAAGGCGGGCATCATCACCCCGGGGGGGCGGGTGCTCTCGGGCGCCCGTCACGTGAGCGCCCGGTGGGAGCTCGCCCGGGTGGCGCGGGCGCGCGGAGCCGCGCTGTTCTCCCCGCCCGAGGTGCGAGGCCTCTCCTGGGACGCCGGGGGCTGCCGCTTCGACCTTTGCTTCGCGGACGGAGAGCGCTGGGAGGGGATGCGCACCCGGATGTGCGGGGCCCACCAGGCCCTGAACGCGGCCATCGCGGCGGGGGCCTGCCGGCTCCTCGACCTGCGGGAGGAGGCGGTGCGCGCGGGGGCGTGGGCCGCCCGGCTCCCCTGCCGGCTTGAGGCCATGCCCGGCCAGCCCTCCGTCATCCTCGACGGCGCCCACAACCGCGACAAGGCCCGCGCCCTGGCCGAGGCCATGGACCGCTGGCCCGCCCGGCGGCGCCTGTTCGTCCTTGGGGCGGTGGGGGACAAGGACTACCGGGGGATGGCCCGGGTGCTCGCCCCGGCGGGCCACCGCTTCTTCGTCACCCTCCCGCCGGGCGGGGTGCCCCGCCCCGGCCTCCCGCCCGGGAAATTCCGCCAGGCCCTCGTGCGGTCGGGCGCGCGGTCGGTGGAGGTGATGCTGGAGCCCTGGAGCGCTTTCGACGCCGCCTTGTCCGAGGCGGGGGTGGAGGATGTGGTGGTGGTGGCGGGGTCGCTCTACCTGGCCGGGGAGCTCCGGCGCCGCTGGGTGCCCGAGAGCCGCATCCTGGAGACGGGCCGGGCCTTCCCCCCGGAGCTCGGCCAGTGAGGGAGCTCCTCTCCTTTCAGCCCGGCAGGCGCACCCCTCCGGCCGCGGCGGATTGCCGGGGGCGCGCCCTGGATTTCACCCGGGTGCGGATCATGGGGGTGCTGAACGTCACCCCGGACAGCTTCTCGGACGGCGGCAAGTTCTTCGACCTCTCCCGCGCCCTCGAGGCCGTGGCCCGGATGGCGGAGGAGGGAGCGGACATCATCGACATCGGCGGGGAGAGCACCCGCCCCGGCTCCCTGCCCGTGGACGAGGCGGGAGAGCTGCGGCGCGTCATGCCCGTCCTGGAGCGGCTCGACCCCTCGAAGGGCCCCCTCCTCTCCATCGACACGCGCAAGCCGGGGGTGGCGCGCGCCGCCTTCGGCGCGGGCGCCCACATCCTGAACGACGTGGGGGGGCTCGCCGACCCCGCCATGCGGGAGTCCGCCGCCCGGGCGGGGGCCCCGGCCGTGGCCATGCACATGCGGGGGGAGCCCCGGACCATGCAGGAGAAGCCGGTCTACGGCGATGTCGTCCGGGAGGTGGCGGCCTGCCTGGAGGGGCGGGCGCGGGAGGCCGAGGGGGCGGGGGTCCCCTCGGTGTGGATCGACCCCGGCATCGGCTTCGGGAAGACCTTCGACCACAATCTGGCGATTCTGCGCGGGCTCGCGGTGTTTCTCGAGTTGAGGCGGCCCCTCGTGATCGGGGTGTCGCGGAAGGCCTTCGTCGGGGCGATCACGGGGGTCCAGCGGGCGGAGGAGCGCCTCGTCGGCACCAAGGTGGCCGAGGCCTTCGCCGCCTTCTCGGGCGCGGACGTCATTCGCACCCACGACGTGAGGGCCGCCGCCGAGGCCCTCCAGATGGCGGGCGCCCTCGCTCGGGGAAGGGTGGCGGAGCGCCCTGCCGCGGAAGCGGGGCCTGTTGACACCGGCGGGCCACGACCCTAGTCTTTTTCAAGCCCTTGCGCCGTGGGGACCCGGACCCGCTTGGCCGGGAGTCCGCTTCGGCCTGGGTGCCAGGTTTTTCAAGGACTTGGCTTTGCGGCAAAAGCGGCGTTCACCTCTCGAGGGAGCGACCATGGTCACGGCCACCCAGCAGCGCAGGAAAGTCACCTCCGCCTCCGTCCGCGCCAGCAAGGGCGGGGAGAAGCTCACCTCCGTCACCGCCTACGACTACCCCACCGCCAAGATCGCCGACGCGGCGGGGGTGGACATCCTCCTCGTCGGGGACAGCCTCGGGATGGTGGTCCTCGGCTACCCGGACACCACCAAGGTCACCCTCGGGGACATCCTCCACCACACCAAGGCAGTCGCCCGGGCGAAGCCCCTGGGCCTCGTGGTGGCGGACATGCCCTTCCTCTCCTACGGCGTGGACGTGCGCGACACCCTCCGCAACGCCGGCCGCCTCGTCCAGGAGGGCGGGGCGGAGGCGGTGAAGCTCGAGGGCGGGGTGCGGGTGCGCGGGGAGATCCGCGCGGTGGTGGACTGCCAGATTCCGGTCATGGGCCACGTGGGGCTCACCCCCCAGAGCGTCCACGCCTTCGGGGGCTACAAGATCCAGGGCAAGAGCCGCGAGGACGCCGACCGGGTGCTGCGCGACGCGGTGGCGGTGCAGGAGGCGGGCGCCTTCTCCATCGTCCTCGAGGGCATCCCCGCCGCGCTGGGCGAGCGCATCACGCGCGAGGTCGACATCCCCACCATCGGCATCGGGGCCGGGCCCGGCTGCGACGGCCAGGTGCTCGTCCTCCACGACATGCTCGGCCTCTACCCGGACCTGCGGCCCAAGTTTGCCAAAGTGTACGCCGACGTGGGGGAGTCCGCCCAGGCCGCCCTCGAGCGCTACTGCCGCGAGGTGCGGGAGGGTGTTTTCCCCGGCCCGGAACATTCCTTCTGACCTTCTCCGCAGGCTCCGGAGCGAATGCCGGCGCCGCTCCCTCGCCCGGCGTCCTCGCCGCGGCCCTCCTCGAGGCGGGGCCGCGGTGGGGCGGGCCGGCGGGGGGATTTCGGAGAAGCCGGGGCGAGCGGCAAGGCGGGAGAGGAGAAGCGATGAGCGCCTTCGGGCTGGCCGTCCGTTTCCTCACGATCCTCCCGTGGCCGGTGACGCCCGGGGAGCCCAAGGCGGAGGACTTTGGCCGGGCGGCCGCCCGGTTCCCTTTCGTGGGGCTGATGCTGGGCGCCCTGCTGGTGATCCTGGACGCGGGGCTGGGGTTCTTCTTCCCGCTGCCGGTCCGGAGCGTGGGGGTGGTGGCCGCCCTGGCCCTCCTGAGCGGATGCCTGCACCTGGGCGGCCTGGCGGGCTGGGCGGACGGGCTGGGCGGCGGGGAGAGCCTCGAGAGCGGCCCGCGGATCATGCAGGGCTCCTCCTGCGGCCCGCTGGGGGGCGCGGCGATCGGGCTCGTCCTCCTGGCGAAGTATGCCGCCCTGGTCTCCCTCGCCGGGCCGGGGCGGTGGCAAGCGCTGCTCGTCGCGCCCATGCTCGCCCGGGCCGGGATGGCGCTCTTCTTGTGCGTCCTTCCCAGCGCGCGCCCGGAAGAGGGGGCGGTCTCGCCCTTCGCCCGGGAGGTGAATCCCGCCGAGGGTTTCGGCGTTGCGGGTTGGACTCTCCTCCTGTGCCTTGTGCTCGGCGGGATGGGAGGGCTGCTCGCGGCCCTGGGGTGCGGGGCGGCGTTCGCCGGCCTGAAACGGTTCTTTCTCGCCAAACTGGGCGGCTCCACCGGCGGCGCCTATGGGGCGGGAGGCGAGATGCTCGAAGTCCTCGCCCTCGCGCTCTGCGCGGCGTGGTGGGGGAGCTAAACGTCTCCCATCTCACCCTTTCCCTCGGCCCTCGCGGAATCCCCCACCTGGCTCCACCACAGCAAGAAATTCATGTGAAATCAGTTGATTGTGAGCGAGGAGCGGCTTTTATTTCGTTTTTTGTTTGTGTTTGGATTGTGAAATCGCCCTCAGGTTCCGCCTCAACAACGCCCGGGAAAATCTCTGGCTTCCGGGTCATGCACTTGCAGAACGCGAGAAACCGTGTAGCTGCCACCTAAATCCACCTGCACCCAACTGCCTGTATAATTGGGTTTTTCGGTAGCCGCTCGTGTTGTGTTGTTGTCATCAAGCACTGTCAAGTGTGCTTCATAGTGACCGGCTTTTTG
>JBBTDR010000072.1:0-2517 GCA_038042665.1 Nitrospinota bacterium | reverse complement strand
ACGCCCTGTGGAAGGGCCCGGGGGTGCTCCCGGAGCTGCTGCGCTCCTCGAAATTCTTCGGGCCCTTGGTTCTCTGGATTCTGGCGGGGAGGGCGCTGCTGCGCCTGCGCGGGAGGCCGTCCTAGCGCGGCTCAGCCGCTCCGCCGGCTGAAGGGGCGGGCGGGGGCCTCGCGGGCGAGGTCCACGTTGCGCGGGCGCTTGGGGAAAGAGCCTGCCGGGGCGGCGGAGCCTGCCGCGCCGGAGTTCGCCGGCTTGGAGCCGGCGAGGGCGGCGGAGCCTGCGGCCGCCCGCTTGGCGAAGGCGGCCTGCTCCATGTCGCGGGCGGAGGTCGCCAGCTCCTTGCGGAACTTGGGCTTTTCGGTCTCCTTGCGCCTGGCCTCGATCTCCCGCCGGGCCATCTCGACGCGCTCCCGCTCCAGGAACTCCTCGTGCCCGGAGAGCTTCTTCTCGAAGCGGCTCTCCCCGGAATCTCCCTCTCCTTCCTTTGTCTTCTCTTCCTCGGGTTCCGGGGCGGCGGCTTGCGGGAGCGGCTGGCCTTCCTCGCGCTCCATCTCCTCCCACTGCCGGTTGCGCTCCTCGGCGAGGGCGGGGATGCGTATCACCATGGCGGTGAAGAGCATCCACGGCTCCATGACCCGCAGGATGATGAAGGTGTTGGAGCCGGAGCTGTGGGCGAGGAGGCCGAACAGGGCGGCGAGGTAGCCGATGGCGATCCCCCGCTGGAACTGATCCGTGGATGCCCGCATGGCGGCTCGGCCGGCTTGCAGATAGCCCCACACCAGCCAGAGGAAGGCGACCATCCCCACCAGCCCCGTCTCCACCAGGGTGCGGACGGGCTGGGAGTCCACGAAGATGAAGCCCGTCACCCCCCACCCCAGGATGGGCTTCTGCATCCACCCGTCGATGGCCTGGCCGTAGCTCTCCAGGCGGGCGCTGGTGGAGCTGTCCAGGCGGACGGCCCCCACCTCGATCTGCTTGGCCTTGAGCTGCTTCTCCTGCTTGAAGGTGAAGAGGAGGCGCTCCTTGACCGTGGCGGGGAGCAGCAGGACCGTCCCGAAGACGGCGAAGAGGGCGAACGTCGCGATCTGCTTTTTCTTGTGGCCGAGGATGCAGAACATCAGCACGCAGACGGGCAGCGCGAGCCAGGAGGCGCGGCTCCCGGTGAAGAGGAGGGGGACGAACATCATGAAGATCAGCCCGCCCCAGCCGGCCAGGGCCTTCAAGCCGCGGGCGAAGATCATCTGGCCCCCGGCCATGCACATGAGCAGGATGAGGTAGCCGCCCAGGGTGTTCGGCTCGCCCGAGTCGCCCTCGAACGGGGCGGAGACGCGCACCCCGAGCGGGATCTGGGTCATGCCGTAGATGGAGATGCAGATCGCCGTGAAGAAGGCCAGCTTCAGGAAGCGCTTCATCACGTCGAGGGAAGTTATGAAGTTGAGGGCCAGGAAGAAGACGACGAAGTACTCGAAGTAGCGGATGACGAAGAAGGCGCCCGACATCCCCCGGATGCTCCCGGCCATGTAGCCCAGGAGGGTCGAGATGATGCAGCTGAGCGTGTAGAAGGCGATGGGCCGGTTCAGGGAGCTTCGGAGGACGAAGCCCAGATCCTTGTGGACGGCGGTCCGGGCGAACCAGGCCACGGAGAGGATGACCAGCAGGACGTCGTCCATCCGGATGACTATGGCGCGGCCGGTATCGCCGCCGCCGCCGCCCCCCCCGCCGAACTCGGGCGAGAGCAGCATGGACATGATCAGGAGGGCGACCCCGAACTTGGGGCTCATGAAGCTCGCGCAGAGGACGGCGAAGCCCGCGAGCCCTCCCACCACCAGGAAGGCGGAGGTCTTGGAGAGCGAGTAGGCGACGCCCAGCGAGAGGAGGCTCAGCCCCACCACGCCCAGGGCGTGAAGGAGGGCGGGATTTGCGCCGATGGCTTTTCCGCCGAACATCCGCGTCGCCATTCTCGGGGGCCTCAAGGGTCGTGCGGGCGGGGGCCGCTCACCGGGCGGGTCCCTGCCGCCGTGGCAGGCGGCAGACCCAGAAGCTGCCGATGCGCCGGAACCCCTCCCGGCAAGCCGCCAGCTCATCGGGCGGTTCGTGCAGCAGCCACCTCAGTTGCCAGGCGGCGTTCTCCGTCGCGCTCAAGACGACGGCCGAGGGGGCCTCCCGCCGGAGGTGGCCGAGGACATCCTCCCGCGAGCGCCACACGCCGTGGCCCGCACCCCGGAACCCCAGCCCCTGGAGCTCGGCCTGCAGGTTGGGAGGGGAGAGCAGGGCGCTTCCGCGGACCGCGTTGCTCTCCGCCCACCCGAGCACCTCCGCGCGGCCGCTCTCCCCGTAGCCGTAGGAGGTCACGTACCGGGCGCGGCCCTGGATGATGCCCAAGCCCAGGGCGTAGGCCAGGGCCAATAATACCAGAAGATTGGCCCATGAGATATGAAGCGTTCGGGCGGCGGCCGCGGCGAGGCCCAGCCAGGCCGCGCCGATGAGGAGCGGCCCCGCGGGCGCATGCGCGAGGGC
>JBBTDR010000071.1:0-3345 GCA_038042665.1 Nitrospinota bacterium | reverse complement strand
CGGCGCGGGGGGAGCGGGCGGGGAGCGCGGGCTCCCCCTCCGGGGCCCAGGGCGTGACGGCCCCCCCGGCCCCCTACCTGGGGCCCATCGAGGCTCCCCAGGCCGGCCCGAACAGCGTGGCGGGCCTGAGCGAGCGGTTCTTCCAGTTGGCCGAGCGCTACCAGACCCAGCTGGCCGACCCCAACGCCTCCCTGCGGGACATCGCTCCCCTCGTGCGCGATCTGGAGTCCCACCGGGACCAGCTGGCCGAGCAGCTCAACACCCTTCCCGCCGGCGACCCCGGCCGCAGGCTCCTCGAGGAGATGGCGGCCCTGATCTCCTCGGAGTCGGTGAAATTCCACCGGGGGGACTACGTCTAGCACCCTCCCGGCCCTTGGCTGTCCCCGCGGAGCGGCGCGCGAGCGCCGCTCTTTTTTTGGGGAGGAGGGGGGCGTTGATCCCCCCGGGGTCTTTTTGCTAGGGTTCTCCCCCTCAGGAGGGATCCCATCGTGGGCACGACAGGCACCGTGAGAGAAGGAAAAGAAAAATGGCCGACGAAGAAAAGACCGGAGCAGCGCCCGCCGCGGACGAAGGCCCCAAGCTGACCGCCCGCGAAATCGACAAGATGAACGTCCCCAAGCTCAAGGAGGCGGCCCTCGCCTACAAGGGCCGCGTCACGGGCGTCCACGGGATGGACAAGGCCCAGCTCGTCCGGGCCCTGAAGGAGATCAACGGCATCCCCCTCCAGGAGACCAAGCGGTCCTCGAGGGTCGACCGCACCGCCCTCAAGCAGAAGATCCAGGTCCTCAAGAAGGAGCGCACCCAGCGCATCGAGGAGAAGGACCCCGTCCTCCTCGGCCGGGTGCGCAAGAAGATGAAGGCCCTCAAGCGCAAGCTCGTCCGCGCGGGCTAGGCGGCGCGGGAGCGGCGGCCGCCAGCCCTTCCCAGGACGGGGGCTTCCCCCCCGCCGGGGAATTTTTCCCCGCGGCGCGGGGTTCAGGAAGGATGACGCCACGTCCCCCTGCCGGGAGACCCGCATGACCGCATCCCCCCTGCTCGCGATCTCCGGGGAAGCCCCCAGCTTCGCCCGCCGGGCGAGGGAGGACGCCCCCCGCCTCGACCGCCTCACCCTGGCCACCCTCCAGGTGAACGTCGGCAAGCTCTGCAACCAGACCTGCGCCCACTGCCACGTCGGGGCCGGGCCCCACCGCCGGGAGATCATGACGCCCGAGACCGCCGGCCGCGTCCTCGCCTGGCTCGAGAAGACCTCCATCCCCGCCGTGGACCTCACCGGCGGCGCCCCCGAGCTCTGCCCCAGCTTCCGCCGCCTCGTGGCCTCGGCCCGGGCGATGGGGCGCCAGGTGATGGTGCGCCACAACTTGACCGTCATGTTCGAGCCCGGGATGGAGGACCTGCCCGAGTTCTTCCGGGGGCAGGGAGTGGAGCTCATCTGCTCGCTCCCCTGCTACCTCGAGGAGAACGTGGACGCCCAGCGGGGGGCGGGCGTGTTCGAGAAATCCATCGAGGCGCTCAGGCGGCTGAACGCCGCGGGCTACGGCCCCCCGGGCGGGCTCCCCCTCAACCTCGTCTACAACCCCGTGGGGGAGCACCTCCCGCCCCCCCAGCAGGCCCTGGAGGAGGACTACCGCCGCGAGCTGGGCGCCCGCTACGGCCTGCGCTTCCACGGGCTCTTCACGATCACCAACATGCCCATCACCCGCTTCGCCAGCCACTTGAAGCGCACGGGCCGGACGGAGAGCTACATGGCCCTCCTGCGCGGGGCCTACAACCCGGCGACGCTCCCCGGCCTCATGTGCCGCCACCTCATCAGCGTGGGCTGGGAGGGCACCCTCTACGACTGCGACTTCAACCAGATGCTGGGCCTGGCGCTCCGCAACGGCCGGCCCCTCAAGCTCTGGGACCTTGAGCCCGCCGGCCTCCTCGGCCGCGAGGTCCTCACCGGGGAGCACTGCTTCGGCTGCACCGCCGGGGCCGGCTCCTCCTGCGGGGGCGCGCTGGCGTAGGGCCGCCCGGAAACTCCCGCTCGATCTTTTTCCTCCGCTATTATCCGGGAATACCCGCTATTACCCGCAACAACCTCCCCGCCCGCGCGCCGCGCCCCCTCCCGGAGAGAGGAAGCCCGGGGCCGCCCCATCCCCTGGCGGGGAGAGGGACGCCCACAGGGACAATCTAGGCCGGGAGGAGGAAAGGGTTGTTACACCAAATTCAGGCTGGTTCGGGCTGGGGGATTTTTTGGGGGGGCGCCCCACCGCGTGGTAGCATGGGTAAATTGGACGGGTGGCCCATTGGTTCCCGCAGGGGCGTTCCATGGAACGCCCCTGCATTTTTCAAACCCAACGGCGAGATGCCGAAGGGGGAATTCGCTCCCATGCCTCCCAATCCTGACCGGCAGCGCCGCTCCTCCCTGCGCCTGAAGGGATACGACTACTCGCGCGCTGGGGCGTACTTCGTGACCTTCTGCACCTTGAACCGCGAGTTGTTCTTCCTGGACGAGGGCACACGCGGCATCGCCGAGCAGTGCTGGCGGGAGATTCCTGTCCATTTTCCTTCCGTTCAACTGGACGAATGGGTGGTGATGCCGAACCACCTGCACGGGATCCTGGTTCTTGATCTGCGTAGGGGCGTTCAATTGAACGCCCCTACAAAAAATCTGCGTGGCAACCCGTTCTCGGCGATATCACCCCGCCCTTTCACCCTCTCGGTCGCCGTCCGAACCTATAAGGCGGCCGTGACAACCCGCAGCCGCCGCTCCGACAGCGTAACTTTCGGCTGGCAACGCAATTATTACGAGCACATCATACGGAACGAACAAGAACTGAACCGAATTCGGCAATATATCGCGGAAAATCCCTTGGGATGGGCATCCGACCCCAACAACCCGTCGGCCACCGAGGCGAAACCTGCCCATCCCTGGGAAAATCCCGACACCCCGTGGGGGCGTTCCATGGAACGCCCCTGCAAAAAGCAAACATGCCAATCCGTTCGCGGCCATCTTCCCCCCCGCCCCCCTACCTCCCCGCCTCCCACTTCCTCTTCGCCGCCTCGTCCTCCCACCGCGCCCACTTCACGCTGAAGCCGGGGGCGGCCTCCTTGCAGTTGATGACCTCGAAGTCCTCCATCACCTCGCGGATGCCGTGGGGGACGCCGGGCGGGGCGGCGTGGATGAGGCCGCCCGGGCCCGCCACCCGCTCCTCGCCGCCGAGGTGGACCCGGGCGCGGCCCCTCAAGACCACCTGCATCCGCTCGTTGGGGTGGGAGCCAGGGGGGCGGGCGCAAGCCCCCGGGCGGCTCCCGTGGGCCCGCTTCGGCGACGCGTTCATCGCAAAGGTCAAGACCCCGACCCTC
>JBBTDR010000070.1:0-1667 GCA_038042665.1 Nitrospinota bacterium | reverse complement strand
AGGAGGCCCGGCTCAGCCACGCCCGGATGGGACGGGTGCAGGTGGACGGGGGGAGCATGGACGAGTTCCTCCTCGTGGCGGTCCGGCGCAAGCCCCTGGCCGAGCTGGTGGACCTCTTCCGGCACCTGCAATACGAGCCCAAGATCGTGGACGTGGCCCTCCTCGCCCTCGAGAGCGCACTCGAGATGTCGGGGCTCGGAGAGGCGGGCGGGACCATCGCGCTCGTGGACGTGGGGGCGGGCCAGACCCTGGTGAACATCCTGAAGGGCGAGCGCACCCTGCTGACCCGGGTCATCCCCCGCGGGGGGGCGGCGGTGACGGCGGCCCTGGCGAAGAGCCTCAAGGTGAGCCCCGCCGAGGCCGAGGCCATCAAGCTCGGCGCCAAGCCCGCCCCCAGCCCCCGCGCGGCGGCGGAGGCGGTGCGCGGGGAGGCCGAGCGGCTGGCGCTCGAGCTGGGCCGCACCTTCCAGCTCCTCGGGGAGAGCCTCCCCGGAGAGCGCATCGGGCGGCTGGCGCTGTGCGGGGGCGGGGTCCATCTCGAGGGCCTGCCCGCCTTCCTGGCGACCGCGCTGGACATCCCCGCCGAGATCATCCAGCCCTTCCGGAACCTCCAGGTGGCGGCCGAGGCGTTCGACGCCCAATACGTAGAAACCCTGGGGCCCGCCGCCGCCGTGGCGGCCGGCTTGGCCTACCGCGCGGCGGAGGGGGAGGAATGAGGAAGGTCCGGGTGGCCTTCGGGAAGCGCAGCTACGCCATCTGGATCGGCGCCTCCGTGCTGGGCCGGTTGGGGGAGGCCGCGTGCGCCGCCTTTCCCGGCGGGCGGGCGCTGGTGCTGAGCGACCGCAACGTGGCCCGGCGCTACGGGGCGGGGGCGCTTGCCTCCCTCCGCAGGGCCGGGGTCGCGGCGGAGCTCTTCGCCGTCCCCGCCGGGGAGCGGAGCAAGTCGCTCGTCCAGCTCTCGCGCATCCTCGACCGCCTGGCCGCCCTCAGGCTCGACCGCGGCTGCGGCCTCGTGGCCCTGGGCGGAGGGGTGGTGGGGGACTTGGGCGGTTTCGCCGCGGCCGTCTTCCTGCGCGGCATCCCCTACATCCAGGCGCCCACTTCCCTCCTGGCCCAGGTGGACAGCGCGGTGGGGGGCAAGACCGCCATCGACCACCGCCTGGGGAAGAACCTCATCGGCGCCTTCTACCAGCCCGCCGCCGTCCTGAGCGATGTCGCGGCCTTGCGCACCCTCCCCGAGCGGGAGTTCCGCTCGGGCATGGCCGAGGTGGTGAAGCACGCCGCCATCGCGGACGCTGCCCTCTTCGCCTACCTCGAGCGCAACGCCGCCCGCATCCAGGCCCGGGACCTGGCGGCGATGGAGCGGATCGTGGCGGAGAACTGCCGAATCAAGGCGCGGGTGGTGGAGAAGGACGAGCGGGAGACGTCCCTGCGCCAGACCCTCAACTTCGGCCACACCCTGGGTCACGCCCTCGAGTCCCTGGGGGGCTATTCAAGCGGGCTTCTGCATGGGGAGGCCGTGGCCATCGGGATGGCGGCGGCGGCCCGGCTCTCGCGCGGGGAGGGCCTGTGCGCGAAGGGGGACGTGGATCGCCTCCTAACCCTCCTCGGGCGCTTCGGCCTGCCCACCTCGATTCCCCGCCCCCCCCCCCAGCGCCCCCTGGAGG
>JBBTDR010000069.1:0-3919 GCA_038042665.1 Nitrospinota bacterium | reverse complement strand
TTTTCACAGGACGGGCTCACTCGAGCCTGGCCTTCACCCTCTGGGCGAAGTCCGCGAAGATCTTGTTGGCTTGGCTCTTGATGACGCTGAAGCCCAGCGAACCGAGCTTCCCGAAGACGTCCACGTTGGAGCGGATGATCATCTTCGTCTGGCTGTCCGAGAGGGCCTCGAGTGTAACTTCATTCTTCTGCCTGAGGCTGGCGGCGATCGCGGAGTCCGCCCCCTCGCCCGTGGTCCGTATATACTCGGGGGGCCGTTGCTCCTGGATCTCGACCTGGAGGTTGAAGCTGGCCTTGAGGAAGCTGACCTTCTGCTCGACTTTCACCTTGTAATGGGTGTCGTCCACTTTCTCCACCTGGGTGACGCCGGGGACGCAGCCGGCGAACTCCTCGACGTTCCAGATGAAGTCCCAAACTTTCTGGCGCGGGGCGCCGATCACCAGTTCCTGGACGAATTCCATACGCGCCACCCTTCTGCCTGAGGCGAACCCTTCGGCATCCCTGGAGGAAAGATGTTTCAGGGAATTGTAGCAAAATCGCCCGCGCCATACTCCCCGCGGGACACCTCGGCGGCCGCCGCGAAAAGCGGGGGCAGGAGCCCCCCCCGCGCCGGGCACAGAGGATTGTCGGGCTGGGCGGCAAAGCAATGGCGGCCGCCATCCAGGAAGGGGGCGGCTCGAAGCAAGGGTACCCGCCGCCGGCACAGCGAATCGACCTCCAAAAGATCGGGACAGACGGCGGGGGGGAAACCGCCATCTGCCCCGAGCATCCTCTTGGAGCACGGGGACAGGCGCAGCAACGCCGCCTCCAGCCGCCCCCGCGCCCTGTTCTAGCCACTTAGCAACGTTGCTCTGCCCTCGCCTCCATCTATTCGATCCTGAGCTTGTACCAGGTGGTGACGGACTTCTGGCCGTCGCGGTCCCGGCGGCTGCCATCCCACACGGCGAAGCCGATGGGATGGATGGAGCCGGCCAGGAGCTGGGCGTCGTTCTTGTCCGCGTTCTCCATCGTCCGGGTGAAAACCACCCGCCACTTGCCGTTGGCCCAGCGGGCCTGCCCCATGACGTTCTGCTCCTTGGGGCCTTGGGGCTGGAGGGTGCCGAAGCCCGCGGCGTTCATGTCCATGAAGGGGCGGAACAGGCCCGGCGCGGAGATGGGGTTGCCGGCGGCCCAGGCGGCGATGAAGGGCGGCCGCGTGGCCCGGGAGGCCACGATGGGAGGGTGGCCCATCGCCCGGCGCGGGTAGGGGCTCCCGGCGAGGGGGTAGTCGTCCACCGCCATCCCGGCGAACTTCACCTCCACGTCCGCGGCGGGAGCGGTCCAGAACCAGATGTTTACGAGGTTGTCCACCGCGCCCATCACGAAGAGCGGGGGATCCTTCTCGCCGATGGAGAACTGGATGGCGGCGGAGTCCCCGAACGAGTCGACCGAGTCGGTCTGGTTGTGGGTGGGGTCGTCCCATTCGAGGAGGATCGAGATGTTCGCCTCATCGTGCAGGGCGCGCACGCTGAGCTCGATGGGGGTCCTCCCGTCGTTGTGGAGCTGCATCATCGGGATGGGGGTGGGGACGACGCTGCTCCACTGTCGGTCGTAGGCCTGGACGGGCACGGAACCCTGGGATCGCCGGGCGGGGATGACTCCCGTGCCCGGCTGCCAGAAGTCGCGCCCCTTGGAGAACTGGCGCACATAATGGGCGAGGGCGATCACGTCCTCCTGCTTCTCCAGCACCTCGGCGTGGGAGGGCATGGGGGTGCCCTCGATGCCGGTCATGATCCTCGTCATGATGGACTGCGGATCCCCGCCTCCCTTGAAGACGCCGCGGGTGTAGTCGTTCGGCAGGATGGGCCGCTTGAGATAGTCCTTCAGATCGGCCGCGCTGGGGCCTTTGCCGTTCCCGTTGTCTCCGTGGCATTTGTTGCACTCATACTTGAGATAGGCCGCCTTCCCCTTGGCGGTCCACTCCGGCGTGGCGGGGGGCGCCTTGGGGATCTTGACGACCTCGGCGGGCTCGTTCTCGTAGCCGGCGAGGGAGAGCACGTGCTCGGCCAAGGCCCGCAGGTCGCTCTCGGGCAGGGAGACGAAACTGGGCATGGTGGAGCCCGGAAGCCCGAGGAGCAGGACCCGGACCAGGTCCGATCGCATCGGGGCCTCGCCCGAGGGGGTGCTGCGGATCTTGAACATCTTGGCGGTGAAGTCCCGCGGGGCGGGGAAGAGGAGATAGGCGGCCTCTCCGTCTCCCTTGCCCGATGGGCCGTGGCAGACCGCGCACTCGCGGTCATAGAGGGCCTTCCCGCGCGCGGCCAGCTGGGCGTCGATCTTCATCGGCGCAGCCCAGGCGGGAGGGGCGGCGAGCACGAGGAGGAAGACCCAGGCGGCGATGATAGATATCCGTCTCAGGAGCATGGCGTGTCCCTCTCAGAGCGGAGCCGGGGCGTTGTCCCCGGCTGTTTGCCAATCGGAGGCGTCCCACTCATCCGCGGCCATGGGGAGAAGCTCCCCGCGGGTCACGTCCGCGATGGGAGCGGACGCCGCGGCGAGCACCTGCTGTTCCGCGGCCATGAAGTCGCGCAGCAGCCGGGCGGCGGCGGCGTAGGGGCCCTCGCCGTCCCGGCGCTCCAGGCGGTTGGCGAAGATCCCGGCCCAGCGGCCCAGGTGATCCTCGATGAAGGAGGCCTGGGCCTCACGGCACACATCGGCCCCCTCGGCGTCCCCGCGCTCCAGGGCGTGGGCTTCCTTGAAGGCGGCGAGGTGCAGGAACTCCAGCTGGATGGCGAGGTGGTCGAGCCGCTCGGTGCCGGCCTTCACCTCCACCCCGAAGGCCCGGTAGAAGCCCGCCAGGTCGGCCAGGTAATCCGATTGCTGGAACAGGTGCATGTTGGTGTACTCGGTCTCGTAGGGAGGGCACTGCTTCGAGACGGTATGGCCGAAGACCGCCTCGTGGTGCAGGGACAGGGATTCGAGGTCCTGGATGCCGCGCAGGGGCAGGCCCCCGCAGTGGAGGCGGAGGGCCTCGTAGGGCGCCCGCTCGGCCAGCAGGGCGCAGGCGAAAGCCAGGGTGGACCGGGCGTCCTGGCTCGTGAGCTCCTGCCAGGCGTCCACGTCCGGGTAGCGGAAGCAGGCCGCGAGGTAGGAGTAGAGGCGCGCCCTCGCCAGGGCCGTGAGGCGGGCGGAATCCGCGGCTTCGTTCATGGCGCTCCTCCTCAGATGCTGTTCGCCCGCTCGGCGGGCCGCTTGCGGATGGGCTCCTCAACGGTCAGCCGCACCAGCTCGCGGCCCTTATCGTCCAGGCCGATGACGGTGTCGTTGTAGAGCGCCCAGGGCTTGCCGTTGATGGAGGTCTCGAAGACCTTCGGGCCGGGTTCGATCTCGTAGCGGGAGATGATGGCCTGCTGGGCCCGGAAGAGCTGCAGCACGGCCAGCAGCTCGCGGGAGGGAGCACTGTACTTCTCGACCGCCTCGTCGGCGCCGGGGCCGAACATCTGACGCAGGTAGGCGCGCGGAACCCAGCGCGGCGGGATGTAGTAGCCGTGGGGCTCGGTGCCGAACTGGGGATAGAGCGGGAGAGCCACTTTCTCCTTCTTCACGAGGAAGTGGAGGGGGTTCTTCGGGTCGTCGGCCCAGTCGCCGCTCCTCGGGTCGATCTTGGCCAGCCCCTGGAGGCGGATCTTGCCCACGCAGGCCGTCATGCACCGGGTCTCCCAGGCGGCGCCGTTGGCCAGGGGCTCCTTGCCCTCGATGCGGGGGTAGCAGCCGATGCACTTCTCGCTCGTGCGCGTCGTCACGCGGAACATGGATTTCTTGTAGGGGCAGGCCTCGACGCACTTGCGGTAGCCGCGGCAGCGCTCCTGGTCGATGAGGACGATGCCGTCCTCGGGCCGCTTGTAGATGGCGTTGCGCGGGCACGCCGCGAGGCAGGCCGG
>JBBTDR010000068.1:0-1239 GCA_038042665.1 Nitrospinota bacterium | reverse complement strand
CCGGAACCATCGGAGAGAAAGATGCAGGTCGCGCGGGAAGTCCCATGGAGAGACAGGACCCCGCACAGGACGAGCACGGGAAGGAGGAGCTTCCGCATGGCGGCACGACTTTCGGGCGGGAGCGAAGAGCGAAGAGCGAAGAGCGAAGAGCGAAACAACCTATTCTCCCACGCTGGTTTTCACGGAGTCAACGTAATTCGGTATGCTCCCCATCGGGCGTTTCGGTGGAAATCCCGCCTCTGCTGGCCTCCGGGCCTCCGTCTTGGTAACCTGTCCCCTGGAAACGCACGGGAAACGCTTCATTTTTTAGAGGACGGCACCCATGATCACCGTCGGCATGTACTACGACGTCCGGGCCGGGAAGGAGCGGGAGTTCGAGACGGCCTTCGAGAAGGTCATCGAAGTCCTGGGCGGCCAGCCCGGCCACAAGGAGAGCTTCCTCTACCAGCAGGTGCGGAAGCCCCGCTCCTACGCCATCCTCTCGGAGTGGGACGACCAGGCGGCCTTCACCACCTTCATCCGGAGCGACACCTTCAAGCAGGTGGCGAGCTGGGGGAAGGCGGAGATCCTCGAGACCCGCCCGCGCCACAAGGTGTACGGCAAGGAAGGCGACCTCCATTAGGCCGCCCCTCCCCATCCCCCGGGCCGCGAGATGAGCGACGCGCAGGAGGCGTATGCGGGGCCCTCCCTGGCCGTGCTCTGCCTGCTGGTCTTCCTGGCCGTGCTGCCCGTCACCCTGCTGGTGCCCATCCTCAAGCCCCTGGTGGCCGACCGCTACCCGGTGGGGCCCTTCGCGGTGCACGCCTTCCAGTCCATCAACATGGTGGGGGCCATGCTCGCCGCCCCGGCGGCGGGCTGGCTGGCCGATCGCGCGGGCCGGCGCATGCCCCTAGTGGCGGGGGCCTTCCTGGCGGACGCGGGGCTCCTCCTCGCCCTGAACTGGGCGCCCAGCTACGCCACCCTGATGGCCCTGCGCTTCGCCGAGGGCGTCGCCCACATCGCCGCCCTCACCTGGCTCATGGGGGCCGCGCTCGCCCTCGCCCAGCGGGGCGGGGAGCGATCGGGGGCGATGATGGGGGCGGTGGGGGCCTCGATCATCTTCGCGGTGGCGCTGGGGGCGGGGCTGGGGGGGCTGCTCGCCCGCGGAGGGGTGGAGCGGGCGCTCTGGGGGGCGGCGGCCCTGGGCGTGGCCGGGGCGGGGGCGAGCGCCTGGGCCCTTCGCCGGGACGCGGGCGCCCG
>JBBTDR010000067.1:1828-11638 GCA_038042665.1 Nitrospinota bacterium | reverse complement strand
GGTAATCCGCCCGTGCGGTGGCCTCGCGCTCTCCGGCGGCGGAGAAGCGCGCGGCCTTGACCTGGGTGCCCCCGAGGTCGAGCCCCAGGTAGAAGCCTCGCGGGCGCGCGGCGCCCACCGTCAGAGGACCTCGGTCTGGATCAGGCGCCCCTGGGCGTCCTTCTGGCCGTAGGGGAAGCCCGCCGTGAGGATGACGTAGCCGCCCGGCTGGCCCAGGTTCTCGGCGAGGATGCGCTCGCGGTACTCGCCGAGGATCTGGTCCGGGGGCAGCCGCTTCGGGAGCTTCCAGGGGATGACTCCCCAGGAGAGGGCGAGGCGGCGCACGGTCCGGTCCGAGACGCTGAGGGCGAGCACCGGCTGGCGCGGCCGGTGGAGCGCCACCCCCCGCGCGGTGTCGCCCGAGTCGGTGGGGCAGATGATCAGGGAGGCGCCGAGGTCCTGGGCGAGAACCACCGCCGTGTGGGCGATCGCGGGGGCGAGGCCGTGCTCGGGGCGGTCGGAGCGGCGCGTCCGCGGGAGGCGGGACTCGAACATGCCCGCCTCCGTCACCTCGGCGATGCGCGCCATGGTGCGGACGACGGCGGCGGGGTTGCGGCCCGTGGCCGTCTCCTCGCTCAGCATGACGGCGTCTGTGCCGTCGAGGATGGCGTTCGCCACGTCGCCGGCCTCGGCCCGGGTGGGGCGGGCGTTGCTGACCATGGAGAGGAGCATCTCGGTCGCGGTGATGACGGGCTTCCCGCGCAGGTTGGCGGCGGCGATGATCTGCTTCTGGACCATGGGGACCCGCTCGAGGGGGGTCTCGATCCCCAGGTCCCCCCGGGCGACCATGATGCCGTCGGCGGCCTCGGCGATCTCCTCGAGGTTCTCCACCGCCTTGCGCATCTCCATCTTGGCGATGATGGGGATGGAGGCGCGGTGGGAGGCGATCTCCTGGCGGCAGAGCTGCACATCGGCCGCGGTGCGCACGAAGGAGAGGCCGAAGAAGTCCACCTCCTCGCGCACCCCGAAGGCGATGTCGGCGAGGTCCTTCTCGGTCAAGGGGGGGATGTCGAGGGAGGTGTCGGGCAGATTGATGCCGGCGTTGTCCTTGAGGGCCCCGCCCACCACCACCCGGCAGAGGACCTCCTCCCCGCCCGGGGTCAGCACCTCGAGCTGGATCTTCCCGTCCCAGATCATCACGCGGTGGCCCTTCACGATCTGAGGGAGGAGTTCCGGGCGGTTGATCGAGAGCCGCTCGGCGGTGCCGGCCAGGGGGCGGGCGACGAGGCGGAGGCGGCGGCCCTCGCGGAGGACCTCGCCCGGGCGCACCTTGCCGAGGCGGAACTTGGGGCCCGCCAGGTCGGCCAGGACGGCCACGGGCCGGCCCTCCTCGGCGGCCAGGCGGCGGAGCTTGCGGATGGTGGCCCGGTGCTCGGCTTGGGTGCCGTGGGAGAAGTTGAGGCGCGCGACGTTCATCCCGGCCCGGATCATGGTCCGGAGGGTGAAGGTGTGCTGGCTGGCGGGCCCGAGGGTGCAGACGATCTTGGTGCGGGGCATGGGACGGGGACGGCCTCCCTGCGAATCAGCCGCCGCAGGCAGCTCTCCCCCGGCCTACTTGGGAAGGACCAGCTCGGGCTGCTGGAACTTGACGAAGCGGTTGGGCGGGGGCTGGAGGTTGGCCGCGCTGGTCTCGCTGAACTCGATCTTGGCGAAATAGCTCTCGGCCGCGGCGCGGGTGTCGTCGGTGTCGATCATGACCGAGATCCCGCCCACGTCCGGCGGGTTCTGGCCGAACACCCGGCGGTAGTCCTCCAGGACGTTGCGCTCCTCGGTGATCCATTGGTTCAGGTCCTGGGAGCCGCTGCGCACGACGATGTAGTGGACGAGGGCGTTCTTCTTGCTCTGGAGGACGGTGCCGGCCGGGACGTTGCTGTCCCAGATGTAGCCGATGAGCTGGCTGTTCACGAAGGTGGGGAAGCGGGGGAAGATGACGTAGAGCCCGGCGGCTTGGTCGTCCCGGTTCTGGACCCGGGCGTCCCCCTCCGGGGGAATCTGGGTGACTTTCCACTTCCAGCTCAGGATGGGATGGCGGTTGAGGTCGAGCTTGGCCTCCCGGTAGATGGAGACGGCCGTCTTGTCGCTGCGGAGGCGGAGGACATTTTCGCCGTTCTCCCCGAGAAGCTGCACGTCCGGCTGGCCTTGCCACACCTTGAGGGTCCAGCCCCTGGGCAGGGCCGGCTGGCCGTTGAGGGCTTGCGCGGGGGTGAAGTCGGCGAGCTTTACCGTCTTGCCTGCATGGTCTGAGGGGTTGGTGGTGTCTTGGGGGGTTGCGGGCGGTGAGGAGAAGAGAAGGGAACTGAGGGCAATCCCTGCCAGGGTCAAGCGGACGGACGGCATAGCAACCTCCCGCTTTCCCCCCCGGGGTCAGACGGTCCGGAGCATCCCCAGTGCTCAAATCTCCCGATAACGGCGACTGCTATATCTGAAACTATCGCACAACCAGCACCACCAGGTCCATCACGTTCGTTCCCGTTGGACCCGTCGTCACGTGTGCGCCCACCCGCCGGAAAAACCGGTACGCGTCATTATTGCTCAAGTAGTTTCGAGGGTCAATCTTTAGGTTGTTCGCTTTTTGTATGATTTTTCCGTCCACCCACCCCCCGGCGGCGCCGGTGGGACCATCGCGCCCATCGGTCCCGGCGGCGAGGAGGCAGGCGGTTTCTGCCTCTCCCGCATGGAGCGCGAAGGCGAGGGCGAGCTCCTGGCAGCGCCCCCCCAGGCCGCGTCCCCGGACGGTGACTGTGGTTTCTCCGCCCAGGAGGACGCAGGCGGGCGGGCGGAGGGGCTGGCCGTCCGAGGCGATCCCGGCGGCGAGGGCGGCGAGGAAGGCCCCCGCCTCGCGGGCCTCGCCCTGGAGGCGGCGGGTGAGGATGAGGGTCCGGTAGCCCAGCCCCCTGGCCCGGCGGGCGGCGGCGTCCAGGGCCAGGGCGTTGCTCGCCAGGATCAGGTGGCGCACCCGGGAGGAGGCGAGCTCCCCGGGCGCCGGGGTGTCGGGGATGCGCCCGGCGATCCCCGCCTCGATGCGGCGGCGCACCCGGGCCGGGGCGGACCACCAGGCGCCGTAGCGCTCGAGGTAGCGCTTCGCGTCAGTGAAGGTGGTGGGGTCGCCGCAGGCGGGGCCGGAGGCGATGACGTCGAGCGGGTCGCCCACCACGTCCGAGACGAGCAGCACGAGCACCCGCGCGGGCGCCGCCCGGCGGGCCAGCTGGCCGCCCTTCAGGGCGGAGAGGTGCTTGCGGACGCAGTTGAGGGCCTCGATGGGCGCCCCCGCCCGGAGGAGGGCGGCGGTGACCTTCTGCTTGTCCTGGAGGGTGAGGCCCCCGGCCGGGGCGGGGAGCAGGGCGGAGCCCCCGCCCGAGATGAGGCAGAGGACGAGATCGCCGCGCCCCGCCTCATCCGCCCACCGCCCGATCCGCCGGGCGGCCTCGACGCCCGCGCGGTCGGGCGTGGGGTGGCCGGCCTCGCGGATCTCGATCCGCCGGCAGGGGACCGCGCTGCCGTAGGAGGTGACGACGGTCCCCCCCGCGATGCGCCCCCCCAGGACCTTCTCCACGGCCTGGGCCATCCGGGCGCTGGCCTTGCCCGCCCCGACGACGATGACGCGCCCGCCCGGGCGCAAGGGCATCCGCGCCCGGCCGCATGCGAGCACCTCTCCCTTGGGCGTCCGCTCCAGGCGCAGGGCGCGGAGCACCGCCTCGTCCGCCCGGACGGCGTCGAGACCGGCGTCGAAGATGGCGCGCGCGTCCCGGCGGAGGGGGGGGGTCTTTCGCGCGGAGGTCCGGGGCATGGGATGGGCCCGTGGAGGGGGGAGGGAGGAGCGGCCGGCTCCATCCTAGGGGAGCCCCCGGGAGGGGTCAACGCGGCGCCCGCGCGGGCGAAAAGGGAGGGATTTCAGAACATTCCTTGACGGGGGGCGGCCTCTTCTCTAGCCTCCCTGGGAGCCGGGCAGGGCCAGGGCCCCCCGTGGGGGAGGGCCGCTTGCGCCCGGCGGGGGGGCCGTTTGGCCTGCGTGGGCATCATCGCGAATCCTCAGTCCGGCAAGGACATCCGCCGCCTGGTGGCGCTCGCCAGCTCCTTCAGCAACCACGAGAAGGTGCTCATCCTCCGGCGGGTGCTGGCGGGGCTGGAAGGGGCCGGGGTGGGCGAGGCACTGGTGTTCAACGACGGCGACGGCATCGGCGCCTCGGCGGCGGAGGGTTTTGGGGAGTCGCCGGGGCGGAGGAGGCTCAAGGCCCGGCTCCTCCACCTTCCCCTCCAGGGTGACGGCGAGGACACCACGCGCGCCGCCGCCCTCATGCGCGAGAAGGGCGCCGCCTGCATCGTGGTGGTGGGCGGGGACGGGACGAGCCGGGCGGCCGCCAAGGGCTGCGGGAGGGTGCCCCTCGTCCCCCTCTCGACGGGCACGAACAACGCCTTCCCCCAGCACTGGGAGGGCACGGTCGCGGGCCTGGGGGCGGGGCTCTACGCCCTTCACCCCCGGGCCTACGCCGCCCAGGTGCGGCCCTCGAAGCGGCTGCGCATCCGGCTGGGCTCCATCACGGAGAGCGCCCTCATCGACTTGGCCGTGGTCCGGGGGAGCTACGCGGGGGCCCGGGCGGTGTGGGACGTCCGGCGGCTCGAGTCGCTCTTCCTGACCCGCTGCCAGCCGGGGGGCTTGGGGCTCTCGGCGATCGGGGCGAGCCTCGATCCCATCGGCCCCGAGGAGCCGCGCGGGCTGTGGGTGGAGTTCGGCTCGGCGGAGTCCCGCCGGCGGGTGCTCTCGCCGATCGCGCCGGGGCTGGTGGTCCCCGCGCCGGTGGCGCGCAGCCGCCGGCTCCGCATGGGGGAGAGCGTGAGCTGCGCGGCGGCGGGGGAGCGCATCCTCGCCTTCGACGGGGAACGGGAGTACGCCCTCGCCGCCGGGGAGCGCTTCGAGGTGACGCTCGATCGGAGGGGCCCGCGCGTGGTGGACGTCCCGGCGGTGCTCGCCCGGGCGGCCGCGGGCGGGGTGCTCGCGCGGCCGTCGCGGAACGGCAAAAGCGCTGGACGGCGATCGGGGCTGGACAAAGGAAGTTAGATGGAGAGAATGAAGGGAACGCTTCAACTCCGGGCCCGCGGGAGCGAGGCGGGCCGGTGATTTCGGCAGCCCGTTTCCTGTTGACAGCCGCCGGAGATGCTCCTATTCTAGGCCTTGGCACTTCGGGGAGTTGAGTGCCAAACCCTTTAAATACAATTGATTTTAAAGGCCCATCCCGCTTGAGGGGCATTCAGAGCCCAGCCCAGGCGGGGGCGTCCGGCCAGGCGGGGGACACGCCTCCGGGAGCCGCCGGGCCGGACGCCGGGACCGTTGCCTTGGGAGGAAGAAAAGCTTGATCCGCGTTGAGGGCCTGACCAAGCACTATGGCAGTGTCCCCGCCATCCAGGACGTTTCCTTCCGGGTGGAGAAGGGGGAGATCCTGGGCTTCCTCGGCCCGAACGGGGCGGGGAAGTCCACCACCATGCGGATACTGACCGGCTTCATGCCCCCGACCTCGGGCACGGCCTGGGTGGCGGACATGAACGTGGCCGAGCGCCCCCTCGAGGTGAAGCGCCACATCGGCTACATGCCCGAGAGCAACCCGCTCTACCGGGACATGACGGTCACCGCCTACCTCGATCACGTGGCCGCGATGAAGGGCTTGCGCGGGGCGGAGAAGAAGGCCGCCCTCGCCCGGGTGATCGACAACTGCGGCCTCGGGAACGTGGCCTCCCGCATCATCGGCCACCTCTCCAAGGGCTACCGCCAGCGGGTGGGGCTGGCCCAGGCGCTGGTGAGCGATCCCGCCGTGCTCATCCTGGACGAGCCGACCTCGGGCCTCGATCCCGCCCAGATCATCGAGATCCGCAACCTCATCCGCTCCCTCAAGGGGAGCCGGACGATCATCCTCAGCACCCACATCCTCCCCGAGGTGAGCGTGGTGTGCGACCGGGTGGTGGTCATCCACCAGGGCCGCGTCGCCTTCGAGGGGGCGCTCGACTCCCTGGCCACCAGCGTCCAGGAGGACGATGTCCTTCGGGTCTCGGCCATCGGGAGCGCGGAGGCCCTGCGCGCCGCGCTCGCCGCCGTGCCCGGGGTCCGGCGGGTGAGCGTCACGGCCGGCGCGGGCGGGGAGGCCCACTTCGAGGTCCGGGCGGAGCGGGGCAGGGAGGTGCGCCCCGCCCTGGCGGCGGCGGTCCCCTCGGCCTCGGGCCAGCTGACCGAGCTGCGCCGGGAGCGCCTCACCCTGGAGGATCTCTTCGTGCGCGTCATCAGCGGCGAGCGCAGGCAGGAGGGGGGGGACGGCCGTGGCTAACGTGTGGCTGATCTGCAAGCGGGAGCTGTCCTCCTTCTTCTTCTCCCCCATCGGCTACGTGGTGCTGGCCGCGTGGACCTTCCTGATGGGGATCTTCTTCTCGGGCTCGTTCTTCAACTACGCCCTCATCTCGATGCAGCTCGCGCGCAACCCCCAGGCGGCGGCCCAGATGAACATCACGCCGACCACGGCGGTGCTCGAGCCCGTCTTCGCGAGCGTGGGGGTGGTGCTCCTTTTCCTCACCCCCGTGCTCACGATGCGGCTCTTCAGCGAGGAGAAGAAGCTGGGGACGATGGAGCTCCTCCTCACCTATCCCCTGCGGGACGGCCACCTGCTGGCCGGGAAGTTCCTCTCGGTCCTCGCCCTCTACCTGATGATGCTCGCCGCCACCCTGGTCTATCCCCTCATCGTGAGCCTGCACGCCACGGTGGAGTGGGCGGTGGTGGGGGCCTCCTACCTGGGGGTCCTGCTGTTGGGGTCGGCCTTCCTCGCGGTGGGGGTGATGGCGAGCTCCTGGACCTCGAACCAGATCGTCGCCGCGACGGCGGCCTTCATGATCCTGCTCCTGAGCTTCATCATGGACTTCCTGGCCGCCTCGGCCGGGCACGCCCTGGCCGCGGTGCTCCGGCACCTCTCGATCGGGCTCCACCTGCGGAACTTCATCCGGGGGGTCATCGACACGCGGGACATCGTGTTCCTCGCGAGCGTCACCGTGCTGTGCCTCTTCATGGCGATGCGCTCGCTCGAGTACTACCGCTGGAGGGCGTGAGACGTGGAAAACCGCAACCTCTACGGCTTCATCGGCGCGGCCGCCCTCCTCGTGGTGGGGGTCCTCGGCTGGCTCTCCAAGGAGCCCTTCGCGGGCGTCCCCCTGTGGGCCTACGCGGCCGGCGGGCTGGGGATCGCGCTGCTCGGCTACTCGGCCTGGGCCTCCCGGGGGGAGCTGCGGGGAGGCATCCGGCACCGGGCCACCCGCACGGGGGCCCAGGTGGCGGCCATGGTGATCATCGTGGCCGGCATCCTGACGGTGGTGGAGCTCATCTCGGTCAAGCACTACAAGACCTGGGACGTGACGCCAGGCAAGTTCTTCAGCCTCTCGCCCAAGACCCTCCAGATCCTCGACCGCCTGACCACGGAGAAGCGCAAGGTCGAGTTCATCGCCTTCGTGCGCAAGCTCGACCAGCCCGCGGTGGAGGACATCCTCCAGCAGTACGCCCACCGCTCCAAGGAGGTGAGCTACCGCTTCGTGGACCTGGACGCCAGCCCGCGCCTCGCCAAGCGCTACGACGTGGACGCCCCCGGGACCATCGTGGTGGTGCACAACCTCGAGAAGGACGAGAAGGAAGCGCCCAAGGCGGCCCCGGCCGCCCCCGCCCAGGGTCCGAGGGCGGCCGTGCCCGGGAAGGAGGAGGAGAAGAAGACCTTCCGCTCGGAGAAGGTCTTCGACCTCTCCGAGAACGCCCTCGCCAACGCCATCCTCAAGACCATCCAGACCGAGCAGAAGAAGGTCTACTTCCTGACCGGCCACGGCGAGCGGTCCTACGCAGGCACGGGGCGGGACGTGATGTCCAGCCTCGCCAGCGGGATGCGGGACGACAACTACCGCACCGACGACCTCCTGCTCCTGCGCCTGAAGGACGTGCCCCAGGACGCGCGGATGGTGGTCGTCGCCGCCCCCCAGAAGGACCTGGAGGAGCCCGAGGTCCAGGCGCTCGAGGCCTTCCTCAAGCGCGGCGGCCGGCTGCTCGTCTTCCTCGAGCCCGAGAGCCCGCGCGGCCGCCTGACGGGGCTGCTCGAGCGGTTCGGCTTCGAGGTCCCCGAGTCGTTCGTCCTCGACCCCCAGTCGGTGCGCTACGCCCTCGCGGGGGGGAACGAGGTGACCCCCTTCGCCGCCGACTACGGCGTGCACCCCATCACCCAGCAGCTCCGGAACACGGCCACCGTCTTCCCCACGGCGCGGAAGGTGGGAGGCAAGTCGGACCCAAAGAAGGGCATCGTGGCCGAGGAGCTGGTGCGGACCGGGCAGGGGAGCTTCACCGTCGCCCGCATCGGGCTGGAGGGGAATAAACTCATCTACGACCCCAAGGAGAAGAAGGACGGCCCCGTCCCCCTGGCCGCGGCGGTCACGGTCGCGCTGGAGGCGTTTGGCGCCCCGGAGGGGAAGAAGGAGGAGGCGCCCGCCCCCGCCCGCAAGGATGAGGGCGCCAAGCCGGCCGAGGCCCGCGTCGTGGTCTTCGGCGACGCCGACGTGGCCAGCGACGGCTTCATCGGCGCCCAGGGCAACGGCAACCTCGTCTTCAACGCCGTGAACTGGCTGGGCGGGGAGCAGGAGCTCATCTCCATCCTGCCCAAGCGCCGGGTCGGGGAGCCCCTCTTCCTGGGCGACGGCGAGGGGATGTTCGTGCGCCTCCTCGCCGTCTGGGTGATGCCCATGTTCATCCTGCTGGCGGGCGCCGCCGTCTACGTCCGGAGAAGGCAGCTGCGGTGAACCCCAAGAAGAACTTCCTCCTGCTGCTCATCCTCCTCCTCGCGGGCGGGGCCTACTACCTCTACGACGTGAAGTGGGCCGCGGAGAAGAAGACCGAGGAGGAGCGAAAGCTCAAGGTCCTCAAGGGGATCGACGCCAAGAACCTCATCCGCATCTCGATCGAGCGCAAGGACGAGCCCTACCAGATGATCCGCACCGACAAGGGCTGGCGCTTCGTCAAGCCCGTGGACGCCGCCGTGGACGAGGACGCGATCGAGCGCCTCCTCAAGGCGGCCGAGCGGATGAAGGAGGAGCGGCGCGTCGGCCCCGCCGCCGAGGCCGGCGAGTTCGGGCTGAGCACCCCCTACATGAAGCTCACCTTCGGCATCAAGGGGCAGGACGACGTGGCCCTGAGCCTGGGCGACCTCAACCCCACGCGCGAGTTCCGCTACGCCTCGGTGAAGGACGGCGGAGTGTTCACCCTGCCCATCAACGACTACTCCCCCTTCAACATGCCCGTCTTCCAGCTCCGCGAGCGCGCCATCGTCACCGTGGACCCCGATAAGGTGCAGAAGGTGGCCGTCGAGCCCAAGGGCGGCGGGGCCTTCACGGTGGTCCGCTTGGGCAAGGAGCAGTGGGAGCTGACCGCCCCGGTCAAGGACCAGGCGGACCGGACCGAGGCCGACGGCATCGCCTCGACCCTCAAGTACGAGAAGATCCAGAGGTTCGTCGAGGAGGAGCCCAAGGACCTCCAGCGCTATGGCCTCGACGCCCCCCGCCTGACGGTGCAGCTCTTCACCGACGCCCAGGGCATGCCCACCGACGGCGTCATGCTCGGCAACCCGATCGAGCAGGAGGAGGAGGAGAAGGGGGAGAAGGTCAAGAAGACCTACTACCACGGGCGCCGCCTCTCGGGCGGGCCGGTCTTCCTGGTCTCGGAGAAGGCCTACGGCGACCTCCCCCAGTGGGACTTCATGCTCGAAGCTGACGGCA
>JBBTDR010000067.1:0-1818 GCA_038042665.1 Nitrospinota bacterium | reverse complement strand
ACCCCCTTCAAGGTCCTCCGCAAGGCGATGGTTGACTACGACGTGGACCACATCACCCGCATCAAGCTGGAGAGCGCCCAGGAGGCGGTGGACATCCGCCGCAAGGACAAGCGCAAGTGGGAGATCGGCCTCACCCCGGCCGGGGGCAAGGAGACGGTCCTCGAGGGGCGCCACAAGCACATCGACGACGTGATGTGGGACCTCAAGTGGGCCAACGCCACCGAGTTCGTGGACGAGCCGGGCGAGGACCTCGGCAAGTACGGCCTGGCCCCGGCGGGCCCGCCCCGGCGCGTGACCGTCTGGCTCAAGAAGGGCAAGGACGCCAAGGAGGAGACGAAGAGCTTCCTCCTGGGCCCCCTCCAGGGCGACAAGGCCTATGGCCGCCTGGAGGGCGAGAGGCGTCTCTTCGCCTTCTCCCAGAAGGACGTGGAGAAAATCCTCCGGACCGGTTTCCACCTCAGCGACCGGCGCCTGGTGCGGTTCGAGAAGGCGGAGGACATCGCCCGCGTCGAGGCCCGCTTCCCGGGCGGGCGGGAGGTGGCCGTGCGCCGCTCGGGCGACAACTGGGTGCTCGAGAAGGCCGCGGGCAAGCAGCAGGCGGACCAGAGCCGGGTGGGGGACTTCATCGGCATCGCGGAGGAGATGGAGTCCCAGGGCGAGGCCCCGCCCGGCGAGACGGCCGATTTCGAGAACTTCCGCGTGAGCCTCAAGGTCGTGGACGTGAAGGGCAAGACCTGGGGGCCCATCGTCGTCGGCGCGGGCGGGCCCAAGGACTACCTGCTCGTGCGGGTGGAGGGCAGCTCCGGCGTCCTCCGCATCCGGCGCGATCTCATCGAGAAGAAGCTGCCCTCGAAGGCGGAGGACTGGATCCAGGAGAAGAAGGCAGAACCCGCTTCCTGAGCCGCGCTCCCCGCGCTCGGCGGCTCCCCGCCAAGCGCCGCCATCCCATTTTCCATCATTGGCTTTCAGCGCCCCGGCGGGCCTACTTCGCCGGGAACCCCGCCTGCCGCGTCACCCGCCCCATCTGCTCGTGGTGGAGGGCGTCGTGGATGCCCGAGTAGGCGATCCGCTCGTAGGCGTTGAGCGCCCCGTAGCGGGGGGAGGGCACCACGAGGCGGGAGAGGTCCCGCCCCCGCCAGCGGAGGAGGGCCTCCCGCGTGGCCTCCCGGGCGGGGAGGAGCTCGGCGATCATGGGGCGGAAATCGCTCCGGCCCTTGGGGTGAAGTTGGGCCGGGGCGTCCACGTGCCCCTGCTCGCGGCGCCGCAGCGCCTCGAGGGTCATCTTGAAGGCGCCCGGGGCGGTGTTGTCCCACCGGCCCGAGGCCTCGGCTCCCCTCAGCGCCTCGATCATGGTGGTTTGGAAGAACGCATCGGTGAGGAGGATGTGCTCCAGGCCCTCCAGGACGGACCACTCCCCGTCGGGGGGCTTCCAGCGGGCCTGGGCCTCGCTCACGCCATCGAGGAAGCGGACGAGGTTTCTCAGGTCCTGGAGGGCGGACTCGAAGGCTTGGTCGAACTCTTGCTCGGGAGCCATCGCCTCCCTCGACATATCTAGCTGTGTTCTCTTTCAGAAGCCCATCAAAGGTTTTCGTCTATCCACTTTTTCGCTAGTGAGAGGGCATAGGCGTGGGCTTCCATTTCGGTCTGGAAGATCTGTTGGCCATCGTCGGGGGTGAATAATTGCTGGCTTTTTGAAACTCCGCCGCGCGTGTACATGACGATGATCTCGGAAAGCGAGTAGGGGCCGCCCTCCCGGGTGGGGGCGATATCGGCCCGGATTCGGCATCCCTTATAAGGTAGAAGGTCCATCCGATATAA
>JBBTDR010000066.1:4955-11369 GCA_038042665.1 Nitrospinota bacterium | reverse complement strand
CGGCCTGCCGCTGACCATCACCGACCTTACCGACCATCCCCACCAGAAGGCCGAAGAAAAGGTAGACCCCCCAGATTGAGCGGACGGTGCCCATCCCCACGAGGCCCGCGCAGGTGAGGGCGGCCCCCCAGATGATGACGGTGCGGGCCCCGAAGCGGCGGATGAGGAGCCCCCCGATGGGCTGGGAGACCCCGAAGAGGATGAGGGAGAGCGAGACCGGAAGCGAGAGGGCCGCCCGGCTCAGCTGGAAGTCCTCGATCATCGGCTTCAGGAAGAGGCCGAAGGCGTTTCGGGCGCTCATCCCGATGGCCATGAGGATGAAGCAGCTCGCCAGGATGAACCAGCCGAAGTAGATGCGGGGCTTCGGGGCCGTCTGGGTGGTCACCTTGTCCTCGGCAGTCCTCGTGAAAGGGCGGCGCTTCCCGGCGGGCCGGGCGAACGCGCTTTATACACCGGAGGGCGGCTTCTCACAATCATCCCGCCGCGGGGGCCGCCCGGGCGGGCCGCTGGTTTGCCCCTCCGCCGGGCGGAGGGGCATAATGGGTCCCTGGTTCGGCCCCGTTCCCGCGCTTCCCTGGAGGTGAGCTTCCTTGGATGCCCCCTGTCTCCGCGTCCCGCATCCGGGGCCGCGAACCCGCCAGTACCTCGAGCGCGTGCGCAGGACCGAGTCCGCCGCCGGCCTCACCTTCGGCCTGAGCGCCGAGACGGTGGTGATGGAGCGCGCCTCGGGCGCCGCCATCGAGGACGTGGACGGCAACGTCTTCCTCGACTTCACGGCGGGCTTCGGCTCCCTGAACGCCGGGCACTGCCACCCCAAGGTGGTCGAGGCCGTCCAGGCCCAGGCCGCCAGGGGCCACCAGGCCATGTCGCTGGGGGCCGACGTCCGGCTCCGGCTGATGGAGAAGGTGCTCTCCCTCATCCCGGGGCCCAGCGAGAAGCGGATCGTCCTCGGGGCCTCCGGGAGCGAGGCGGCCGAGGCCGCGGTCAAGATGGCCCGCCGCGCCACCGGGCGCAGCGACGTGGTCGCCTTCGAGGGCGCCTTCCACGGGCGCACCCAGGGGGCCCTCGCCCTCATGGGCCGCAAGGGCCAGCGCGCGGGCCTGCCCTCCTTCCAGACCGGCATCCACCACGTGCCCTATCCCTACCCCTACCGCAGCCCCTTCGGGCGCGACGAGGCCGCGTGCCTGGAGGGCACCCTGCGCTACATCGACGAGTTCCTCAAGAACCCCGCCAGCGGCTGGGGGGAGGTGGCCGCCATCATCATCGAGCCGGTGCAGGGGAACGGCGGGATGATCCCGGCCCCCCTGGGCTTCCTCCGGGGGCTGCGCGGGATCTGCGACCGCCACGGCGTCCTCCTCATCGTGGACGAGGTGATGAGCGGCTTCTGCCGCACGGGCAAGATGTTCTCCTACCTCCACGAGGAGGGGGTGGAGCCCGACATCCTGGTGCTCGGCAAATCCATCTCCGGCGGGCTCCCCCTCTCGGCCTGCGTCGCCAAGAAGGAGATCTCCGAGGCCTGCGGGCCGGGCACCGAGAGCAGCACCTACGCCGGGAACCTCGTGGCCTGCGCCTCGGGCCTGGCCTCCATCGAGGTCTACGAGGAGGAGGGGCTGGCGGACCGCGCCGCCGAGATGGGCGGCTACTTCGTCCGCCGCCTCGGGGAGCTCGCCGAGCGCCACGCCGTGGTGGGCGAGGTGCGGGGGAGGGGCCTCATGGTGGCGGCCGAGCTCGTCTCGGACCGCGCGAGCCGCGAGCCCCTGCCGGCCGCCAAGGCGGCCAGCGCCGCCGCCCTCGAGCGGGGCTTCCTCCTCTACCCGGGCGGGCACTACGGCAACGTGCTGGCCTTCCTGCCCCCGCTCATCATCGGCGAGGGCCACGTGGACAAGGCCGTCGAGGTCCTGGACGAGGTGCTCCTCGCCGTGCCCGGCATGAAGTAGCCGTCCCGCGGGGGGCATCCTCCCGTGGCCCCCGCCCCGGCCGGGAGCGCCCGCCGGGCGCCGCGGCGGGAGAGTCCCGTGAGCGCCGAGCCCATCGTCTTCCTCAGGGCCCACCACAACCCCCGGGTCGAGGGGGGGCACCCCTGGGTCTACGCCACCGAGATCGATCGGGTGGAGGGCCTGCCCACCCCCGGCGGGATCGTCCGCGTGGCCTCCCGGCGGGGCCGGGCCATCGGGCGGGGGTACTACAACCAGGCCTCGGCCATCACCGTGCGCCTCCTCTCGCGGGGGGAGGAGCCGCTGGAGGAAGGCTGGATCGCGCGCCGCCTGGAGCGCGCCCTCGCCTGGCGCCGCCGCTGGGTGGGGGAAGAGGAAGCCTTCCGCCTCGCCTTCGGGGAGGCCGATGACCTCCCCGGCCTGGTGGTGGACGTCTACGGGCGGGTGGCCGTCTTCCAGCTCTCGACGCTGGGGATGGAGGTGCGGCGCGAGGAGGTGGCCGCCGCCCTGCGGGAGGTGCTCGGGCCCTCGGGCCTCTGGGAGCGGAGCGACATGGGGGTCCGGCGCCACGAGGGGCTGGGCCCGCGCTCGGCCCTCGCCTGGGGGGAGGTGCCCGAGCGCGTCCCCTTCCGGGAGGACGGGCTCGAGTTCGAGGCCCAGGTCCAGGCCGGGCAGAAGACGGGCTTCTTCCTCGACCAGCGCGAGAGCCGCCGGGCGGCCGGGCGCCTCATGGGCGGCCGGGTGCTGGACTGCTTCTGCTACGCGGGGGCCTTCGGCCTGCGGCTCGCCCGGGCGGGGGCGAAGGTGTTCGCCCTGGACATCTCGGCCCCGGCCCTCGCGGCGGCCGGCCGCCACGCTGGGCGGAACGAGCTGGGCGGGCGCCTCCGCCCCATCCAGGGGAACGCCTTCGACATGCTGCGGGCGATGGAGCACCGCGGGGCCCTCTTCGACGGGGTGGTGCTGGACCCGCCCGCCCTGGCGCCGGGCCAGGCGGCTCTCGAGAAGGGGGTGCGGGCCTACAAGGAGCTGAACCTGCGGGCCATGCGCCTGGTGCGGGAGGGCGGGGTGCTCCTCACCTGCTCGTGCTCGGCCCGGCTCGCCCCCCCCGCCTACCTGGACATGCTCCGAGAGGCGGCCCAGGACGCGGGGCGGGCGCTGACCCTCCTCTGGGAGGGGGGCCAGCCCCCCGACCATCCCGTCCGCCTCGCCATCCCGGAGACGCGCTACCTCAAGGCCAGCGCCTGGGCGGTCCGCCGTCTCTGAGTCCCGCCGGGGGGAATCCTCCCGAGTGTGTTAGACTTTCCGGAGGCGGTTTTCCGCTTGAAGGGGGAAGGGGCCATGCGGTGGAGGGGGAGTGGGGGATCGCGCCCGCGGGCCGTCCTGGCCGGGCTGCTGCTTGGGGCGGGGCTGCTGGGGGCCTCCCTCGGGCGGAGCGCCGAGCCCGAGCGTCTCTCCGGCCCGGTGGTCCTCATCGAGGTGGCGGACGCCATCTCCCCCGGCTCGGCGGAGTACATCGAGTACGGCCTCGCCGAGGCCTCCCTGCGGGGGGCGCAGCTCCTCCTCATCCGCCTGGACACCCCGGGCGGCCTGGTGACCAGCACCCGCGACATCGTGAAGGCCATCTTCTCCTCCGAGGTGCCGGTGGCGGTCTTCGTGGCCCCGGGCGGGGCGCACGCCGCCTCGGCCGGGACCTTCATCACCATGTCCGCCCACATCGCGGCCATGGCGCCGGGGACGAACATCGGAGCGGCCTCCCCGGTGGCGGGCGGGGGGGAGCAGATCGAGGGGGACGCCCGCAAGAAGGCCATGAACGACGTGGCGGCCTTCGCGCTGGCGGTGGCCTCCCGGATGGGCCGCAACACCGAGTGGGCCGAGAGCGCGGTGCGCGAGGCGGTCTCGGTGGACGAGCGGGAGGCGCTCCGCCTCAAGGTGATCGACCTGGTGGCGGTGGACGCGCGGGCGCTGCTGCTCGCGGTGGACGGGCGGAGGGTGAAGCTGGCCTCGGGGCGGGAGGTGGCGCTCTCCACCCGGGGGGCCCAGGTGATCCCCTTGGCCAAGAGCTGGCGCCAGCGGGTGCTCACCATGCTGAGCGACCCGAACATCGCCTACATCCTGATGCTCCTGGGGATGTACGGCCTCTTCTTCGAGCTCTCGAACCCGGGGGCCGTGCTGCCGGGGGTGGTGGGCGCCATCAGCCTGCTGCTCTCGCTCTACGCGCTGAAGGTGCTTCCGGTGAACTACGCAGGCCTGCTGCTCATACTGCTGGCCGTCGTCCTCTTCCTTCTCGAGATCAAGGTGGTGAGCTACGGGGGGCTCACCATGGGCGGCGTCGCGGCCATGACCATCGGCTCGCTGATGCTGATCGACTCCCCGGACCCCTACCTCCAGATCAGCCTCAACGTCATTCTCCCGGCGGTGGCGGGCACGGCCCTCTTCTTCGTCTGGATCGTGGGGATGGGCTTCCGGGCCCAGCAGCGCCGGCCGATCTCGGGCGGGGAGGGCATGGTGGGACAAGTGGGGGTCGTGAGCGCGGGCGGGGAGGACGGGAAGCCCGCCAAGATCTTCGTCCGGGGCGAGATCTGGCTCGCCGACGCGGGGGAGCCGCTCCGGCCGGGCGAGAAGGTGAGGGTGGACTCCCTGGAGGGGCTGCGCCTCCGGGTCACCAAGGTGAAGGAGGGAGCTTCATGAGCCTGAGCGGCATCGTCCTGGTGGTCATCGTCGTCCTGTTCATCATCAGCGCCATCCGGATCATGAACGAGTACGAGCGCGCGGTCATCTTCCGCCTGGGCCGCTTCTACCGGACCAAGGGGCCCGGCCTCATCCTGGTCCTGCCGATCATCGACCGCGCGGTGCGCGTGGGGCTGCGGCTGGTGACCATGGACGTGCCCCCCCAGGACGTCATCACCCGCGACAACGTCTCGGTGAAGGTGAACGCGGTGGTGTACTTCCGGGTGGTGAACCCCGAGCGGGCGATCATCGAGGTGGAGGACTTCCTCTACGCCACGGGCCAGCTCAGCCAGACCACCCTGCGGAGCGTGCTGGGCCAGATGGAGCTGGACGACCTCCTCTCCGAGCGGGAGAAGATCAACCACCAGCTCCAGGAGATCCTCGACCAGAGGACCGATCCCTGGGGCATCAAGGTCGCGAACGTCGAGGTCAAGCACGTGGACCTGCCCCAGGAGATGCAGCGGGCCATCGCCCGCCAGGCCGAGGCCGAGCGGGAGCGGCGGGCCAAGGTCATCCACGCCGAGGGGGAGTTTCAGGCGAGCGAGAAGCTGGCCGGTGCGGCCAACATCATCACCGCGGCGCCCGGAGCGCTCCAGTTGCGCTTCCTCCAGACCCTCGCCGAGGTGGCCACCGAGAACAACTCCACCATCATCTTCCCGCTGCCGATGGACCTCATCCGGCCCTTCCTGGACCGGGCGGAGCAGGGAGGCGGCCGGGCCTCCTAGGGGTCTGCACCAAGGGAAGGTGGAGGATCGTTGGCCCACTATCTGCCGGACCTCTACGCCCTCAACACCCTGCTCTTCCTCTCCGTCCAGGTGCTCATCGTCCGGGCGGGGGTGCGCCACTACAGCGCCTACTCGGCCTCCCAGCTCATGACCTGGGGGAACCTGGCCTTCCTCGGAGCCTACGGCCTGTGGGAGACCCCTCTCTCCGCCTTCACCCCGGAGGCGGTCCTCTACTACATGGGCTCCGGGGTGTTCGGCTACACCCTCTCCCGCACCACCCTCTGCATCGGCTACGAGCGCATCGGCGCGGCGCGCACCACCGCCCTCCACGGGGCGACGCCCCTCCTTTCGGCCCTGCTGGCGGTGGCCTTGCTGGGGGAGAAGGCGGGCTTCTGGGTGTTCCTCGGCACGGCGGGGATCATGGCCGGGGTCTGGCTCATCGCCGAGGAGAGGGGGGGCGGGGAGTGGCGGCGGCGGGACGTCATCTTCCCCCTGCTGGCGGCCGTGGGGACGTCGTTCTCCATGATCTGCCGGAAGATGGGCCTCACCCTCGTGGACGCGCCGGCCATGGGGATGGCCGTCTCCTGCCTGACCGCCTCCCTGCTGCTCCCCCTGGCCTGGCGCTTCACCCCCGGCATGGAGGGGGCGCGCTGCACCCGCCGGGGGGGCGCCATCCTGATCCTGGCCGCCTTCCTCAACAGCATCGGCCAGTTCACCCTGATGCGCTCCCTCCTCACGGCGGGGGTGGCCTACACCGTGCCCCTCTACTCGGCGAGCCCGCTCGTGGTGCTGCTCCTGGCGGCCCTCTTCATGCGCCAGAGCGAGCGGCTGACCCTGCGGCTGGCTTGGGCGGTGCTCCTCACGGGGGGGGGCGCGGCGCTCATCGCCTCGGCCCGGCACGGCCTGCTGGGCTGAGGCCCCCTCGCGGCGAAGCCGCGCCGGGGCGTTCCCGGGCGGACCGCCCGCAAGGGGGGATCCCCTTGTGCCCCGGCTCCCCTCTCCCCCCGGCGAGGGGATGGGGGTGAGGG